>CAISKJ010001742.1 GCA_903885885.1 uncultured delta proteobacterium | reverse complement strand
GCTCTTCCGATCTCCACGTGGCTACACCCGACCACGGAGCGATGTTGTCGAGCCACGTGTAGCTGAAGTGCGTGCTGAACACGCGGCCGCCCGCGTTGGCGTAGTTGACGACGTTGCGCTGCGCGGCGACGGGCTTGCGAATCTCGCGGCCCTCGCACGCGAAGAGCACCATGTCGTAGCGGGAGAGCGTCGCGGGGTCGTTGTAGAGCACCGTCGCGGCCGGCGTGCTGCCGCCCATCGTGGCCCCGTTGGCCACATAGAATTGCACGCGCCCGTTGTTGGCCGGCGTGGTGAACTCGCTGTCGGCGATGCCGATCTTGCGCAGCACGCACTCGAGCGCATCGACGTTGCCAGTGACCATCGCCATGAGGGGAATGTCACCCTCCATGCGGTTGCGCGGCAGGCGCGTGTCGTTGGTCGTGAGCGGGTTGTCGACGCAGGGGTTCACGTTTCTGATCGTGATCTGACGACGCCAGCGCCCGAGCTGAATCACCAGCGGGATGTTGGCCCCCACGGGCACATCACGGAGCACGAAGCGGCCGTCGGGGCCGGTGACCGCGCTCACCACGGGCGAGCCCGAGGTCGCAGCTCCGCAGCGGTCGCACGACACGCCCGGCGTGAAGGCCGCCACAGGCGCGTTGGGGATGTACACCACGGCGTTGTAGAGCGGGTCCGGCGCCATGAGCGCGGGCGTGACCACCGTGCCCGAGATCGTCGTGGTCGCGGCGCCGGTGCACGTCGCACGGCGAAGGCAGAGGTTGGTGCACGTCGTCATGGTGCCGCCCGGCGTACCGCACACGCTCGGCGTGACGGCGCCGCAGGTCTGGCCGGGGACACACGTTCCGCACATGAGGAGCCCGCCGCAACCGTCGGCCACGGGGCCACAGTTGGCACCAGCCATCGCGCACGTGCGCGGACGGCACGACGGCGCGCCGCAGGTGTTCGCGACGCCGCCCCCGCCGCAGGTGGGGCCCGCCGCGCAGGTGCCGCACATCAGAAGCCCGCCGCAGCCATCGCTCACGGGACCGCAATCGGCGGCCACCGACGCGCAGGTGCGACGCACGCAGGTGCCGCCCGCGTCGGGCGCTCCGCCGGTGCCACACACGCTCGGACGACCGCCGCCGCCGCAGGTGGTGCCCGCCGCGCAGGTGCCGCACATCAAGAGACCGCCGCAGCCGTCGCTCACGGGACCGCAGTTGGCGCCCACCGACGCGCAGGTGCGACGCACGCACGCGACGCCTGCGTCCGACGCTCCGCCGGAGCCGCACTGGCTGGCGCGACCACCGCCGCCGCAGGTGGTGCCCGCCGCGCAGGTGCCGCACATCAGGAGACCGCCGCAGCCGTCGCTCACGGGACCGCAGTTCGCACCAACGGACGCGCAGCTGCGAGGAACACAGGTCGAGCCGCCGCTCCCCGGCGCGCCGCACTGGCTGGGGCGACCGCCGCCGCCGCAGGTGGTGCCCGCCGCGCAGGTGCCGCACATCAAGAGACCGCCGCAGCCGTCACTCACGGGACCGCAGTTCGCGCCCGCGGACGCGCAGGTGCGCGGGACGCACGCGCCGGCCCCGCCGCAGCGCCCAGGCATGCCCCCGCCGCCGCAGGTCTGCGGCGCCACGCAGGTGCCACACATCAGGAGCCCGCCACACCCGTCGCTCACGGGGCCGCAGTCGGCGCCAGCCAGCGCACAGGTGCGTCGTACGCATCCCACTCCAGCGTCGAAGGTCGCGCTAGGCGCGCCGCAGACGCTCGGCGTTCCACCGCCGCCGCAGGTGGTGCCCGCCGCGCAGGTGCCGCACTCGAGGAGCCCGCCGCAGCCGTCGCTCACGGGCCCACAGTTGGCGCCTGCCATCGCGCACGTGCGCGGAGTGCAGCCCGACATGCCGCCGCAACGGCTCGGCATGCCGCCGCCGCCGCAGGTCTCCGGCGCCGCGCAGGTGCCGCACTGAATCACGTTGCCGCATCCGTCTCCGACGGGCCCACAGTTGGCGCCCGCGGACTCGCACGTGACGAGCCCACAGCCGCGCCGCGCATCTTCAGGCGTGCGGCTGTCGACCGTGGTGTATCCGTCGCTGCGCGGCACATCGATGCCCGTCCCGTCGGGCGGGTCGTCGGCACACCCGACGATGAGCACAGTCATGAGCGCGATGGGGAGGAGCAGCCACGTACGCATGCCTCATCACAACCGAGCGACGCTCGAATCTCAAGAGCTCTGTGCGCCACTCGCGCTGCGCACCGGGCTGCGCAACACGCGCAAAATGTCGCGCGGCAAGCAGAATAGCGTGCGACAGGCCAACGCGAGGGGAGCGTGAAATCGTCTTCACACCCCATCATTGATCGGGCCGAACGGGCGAACGCGTAGCCCTCGTTGCACATCCGTCACGACCTCGTAGAGCCGGAGCTCTCGGCGTCGATCGCCGCGCTTCGATGCCTTCATGCGCCTCGCGAGGCTTCACCGTGAAACGACCGAGGCGCAGGATGTCCAGTACTCTGCAGCTCACACCCACATGTAGCTGAAAAGCTGACGCTGCCTGGGCAGCGGGCCATGGTTGGGGCGTGTGATGCCTCTCCGGCGCGGCTCCGCGACAGGCGTTTGCCCTGCGCGCGTGCGGGTCGAGGCATCACGAAGAGCTGGAACGAGAGCGGCCTGGCGCGACCTCCGCGCCGACACGCTCCGCGGACTCGATCCGCCGCCCCTATTTTTTGAGCACGAGGAGTCAGGCAATGGACGCAATGGGCACGATGCGGGACCTCGATCAGATCCGTGAGCACGACGACGCGGGCGGGTCTTCGCGGCTGATGTCACTCGCGATGGGCGGCCTCGCGACGGCGTGTGTGCTCTTCGCGGTGGGCGTGCTCGTGGGTCGCGAGTCGGGCGAGTCGCAGCACGCAACGCGCGAAGACCCGCTGGCGCGCCTCGATCAGCTCGCGCAGCAGCAGCCCGAGGGCGCCGCGCAGATCACATGGCCCGAGCGCCTCACGGGGCCTGCCAGCGCCGCAGCGACGCAGGCCGCGGCAGGGTCGGCTGCGCGCCCCTCGCTCGCTCCCTCCACGGCCCCTGGAGCGACGGCGGCGCCCACCCTCCTCGGGAGCCTCACGCCGCCCTCGACGCTGAGCGTCCGCCTCAGCGACGCGCCGCTCGCCGCGCCGTCGGGCCTCTCGGGCGCCGCGCTCCCCGCTGCCGTTGCGACGCCCGCGGCCGCGGGCGCCGAGGGCGCGTTCTCGGTGCAGGTGAGCTCCGCGCGCTCGATCACCTCGGCGCAGCAGTTCGCCGCGCGCCTCCGCGAGCGCGGGCACCGCGCCTTCGTGGCGCCGCCCGTCACCGCGCCCAACGGCGTCGTGTGGCACCGCGTGCGAATCGGCCCCTTCGCGACGGCGCGTGAGGCCTCGGCGTATCGCGCGCAGTTCGAGGCCCGCGAGCGCATGCCCACCATCGTGGTGCGCCGCGATCAAGAGCCCTTCCACGCCCCCGCAGCCGCGCACTGACCGCCCCGTCCGCCGGGGCGCGCGTCAACGCATGAAGAGCAGCGTGCGCCCCGAGTACGCCGTCCAGTAGTACTGCGACAGCCACGTGTATCGCAGGTTGTTGTAGTCGAAGCCTGGCGTGCGAAAGCCCGTAATGCTCATGTAGAGCTGCTGCCCCTCGGGCAGGTCGCTCAGCCCCATGACCCGCGAAACATCGGGGAACGCGAACGACCGCGACGGCCCCGGCGCGAAGGTCTGCCAGTACATCACATCGCCCGAGAGATTCATCCACCACATGTCGGGCGACGCGCCGGTGACGTTGAAGCGCACCGTGCGATCGGCGGCGAGCGTGCCGGTGTCGACCGGCGTCGTCACCTCGGGGATGCCTACCCAGCTGCGCAGCCGCACCGTGTCGTCGGGCGTCGTGATGCCCGACGCGATCACCGCCGCGTAGGGCGAGTTGAGGTACGTGCCCGTGCCGTAGATCCCGCGCACGGTGAGCCGCGCGTCGGCGATCGCGCCCGTGAACGCAGGGAGCGCAACGAGCCAGAAGGGCTCGGAACCGTCGCGCGCGTTGAGCGTGATGTCGGGCCGCGCGATGACGCCCTCACCGCCCAGATCGATGAAGCCCTCGATGCGCAAGCGATCGGGCTCGCCGCGCACGGGCGCCGGGAGGCCCTCGACGCGCACCTCGGTCTGGTGGTCGAGGGGGATGTTCATGTTCACGCGCACGTTGGTGATCTCGGCGCGCGGGGCGCCGAGCACGTTGCGCGCGACGCCCATCATGTACGGCGTAAACCGCTGCGTGCGCGTGTTCTCGATGCCCGCGATCGCGTAGACGGCCATCGCCGCGGGGCGCCCCGAGACCGCGAAGGGATATCCCCTGCCCCCGTACCCGGGCTGCACGACCTCGAGCACCGTGCCGCCGTCGCCGGGCGTGGGGGCCGGGTACAAGATGTCGGCCTGCGTGGTGTACACGTAGGCGATGCGCCGCTCTCCCGCGCGCGGCAGCGGGATGTTGCGCCAGGGGTTGGGCGCAAACTCGTTGGGGCCGTCCCAGATGAGCTCGCCCGACACGAGCGTTCCGAAGGTGCCGCGACCGCCGCCGCTGCCGCCCGGGGGGTCGCCCATGGCGCACGCGGGGATCATCTGCGGGTAGAGGTAGAGCGACACGTTGCGCGCGTCGAACACCTGCACCGTGTGGCTGTTGAAGCAGCGCGCGCCCACGGTGACGGTGACGGGCCCTCGGAGCTCCGGGTAGGAGAGCGTCGCGCGGCCGCGCGCGTCGGTGCGCGTCGAGCGCGGCGGCGCCACCGTGGGGTCTTCGCCGACGAACACGTACGCGCCTGGGATGGCGTCGCCCGTGCCCGCGGCGAGCACCGGGAGGCTCACCGTGCCCTGAATGGCGCCGCCGCCCAGGCCGCCGCGCGTCGACTCGGCGCTGTCCGTGTATTTGTAGGCGTCGGGCACGGTGATGCGCTCATCGCCGGACTCGACCGTGATGGGCACGCGGCCCTCGGGGTGCGCGGGCGTGCGGCACGAGAGGCGCTCGGGCCCTTCGACGGTGTCGACCACGCAGGGCAAGCCGTCGAGGGTGACCACCGTCGCGTCGGTGAAGTGCGTGCCGAGCCCGCGAATGGTGAGCAGCGTCGAGCCGGAGATCGATCCCTCGTCGGGCTCGACCAGAATCGAATCGTAGCGGTAGCCCATGGGGAGCACCGCGGTGCGGCCGTTGACCTCGACCTCGACATCGACGAGCCCGGGACGCCCGCCGGGCGGGAGCACGGTGAGCCTGCGCGAGTCGGTGAGGGTTGTGTCGCGCGGTTGCACGAGCGAACCGCCGAAGCGCGCGAGGGAGTCTTCGTTGAAGTTGGTGCCACGCACCACCACGGTGTTGCCGCCCGTGAAGGGCCCGTGGTCGGGCACCACGCCCACCACGACGGGCGCGGTGTTGACCACCACGTCGCGCGGCGCGACATCGCGCGGCACCGCGCGGTCGACGGCCACATCGGGCGTCGCGTCGACGACGTCGGACGCAGCGTCTTCGGGCGTGAAGCGCCCCTCTTCGCTGCCGCAGCCTGCCACCGCCAGCAGCGCCCAACCGATCTGCTTGCCTCGCATGAGTGACCCTTCGATCGTTCGGGACAATTCGGACTCTGAGCGTTGGAGTATCGAGGCCGCGGGCGGGGCGCGCAACCGCGAGCGGAGCGCGGGCGATCAGCGGATGGGCGTAAGGTTCGTGCCGCCTGCGTACGCGTAGGACACGTAGCGGTCGAAGCCCGACACGAGCACCATGACCGTCTCGGGGGGCATTCCCGGCTCGGCGGGCTCGGCGCGCACGGTGTGAACGCCGTCGCCCTGACGCCCCGGCAGAATCGTGGGAGGCATCGTCGTGCTGTCGATGCGCGGGAACGAGAGCTGGCAGCGGTACGTGACGTACACGGGAGGCGGGCACTCGTGGCGGGGCGTCTCGATGCACCCGTCGGAGCGCGAGCGGGTGCAGTCGGCGAAGTCGGCGACGGGCGTCTCGTTGAGGCCGTCACCGAGGTACACCACCGCGCTCGGGCGCGCGACGATCTGCACGAAGTCGAAGGCGTACTTGTTGGGGGTGAGAAACACGTAGTTCGACCGCCACTGCTCGACGGGCGGCACCACGATCATCGACGGGTCGCCGCCGGGCAGCGTGAGCGGAATGCCCGTGGTGTTCTGCGAGCCCATGAACTGCGCGACGGAGACGCGCCCGCTGCCGCGGATGACGAAGTCGGCGAGCGCGCGGATGTCGTAGCTCTCGCCCTCCTCGAGGTCGAACTCGACGGTGGGACCGCCGGGCACGTTGATGTCCGCCGGGAGCGTGGTCTCGACGTGCACGGGCGCCGAGCCGGGGTTCATCACGCGGAACCACTCGGGCTCGTTGACCCGCGCCACCATCGCGCCCGCGTTGGTGACCGCCGTGGTGCGCGGCGACGAGCGCGAGGCCACGTAGCGCTGCCCGATGGTCTGCGCGGGAAAGAGCTGCTCCTCGATGTGGTCGCACGCGGGCTGACGCTCGGCCGAGGTGCGCCAGAAGGGCACGTCGCTGCACTCGGTGCCCGAGAACACCGCGACGGGCTTGTCGGCCGTCACCTGCGAGCCCGTGAAGTCCGCGAGGAAGGCCCCGGTCTCGAGGTTGAGCACGTCGAAGGGCCCGAGCGTGACCGCGAAGGGCATGCCCGCGGGCTGACGCATGCGGAGCGGTCCGCCGGGGATGATGTCGGCCGTCGCGTTGACCTCGACGCGCGTGTTGGCCTGCGTGCCCACGATGGTCATGAACGAGCGGATCTCTTCGCGCCCGTTGGTCTCGGGGTCGTCGGTCACCGACCACTGCTGCGGCCACCCGATGACGCGGTAGTTGCCGTCGAGCGAGTTGGTGGGCACGAGCAGCGACGCGTCGTTCGAGAACACGCTCACGTTCTCGAGCGGGTTGAACTGGTACGAGATGACGGGGTAGTTCGATGTGACTCGATAGGCACGGGACGAAAGGCATGTTCCCGTGCCGTGTTGAGGCCCGCCACCGTCGAGCAGTCGACCTCGCGCGCCGCGAGTTCGAAGACCTCGAGGTCGCGCGGAGGGATGACCGCCGTGGCCACACGCTCGAGCTGCGGAGGCATGCCCGGCGGCGCGTTGTTGCGGTGGATCTCGACACGCGCGGTGAGCACCGGGTCGGGGTTGCTCACCACGATGGAGTACTGCTGCGAGGCCGCCGAGCGGCCGCCCGTCTCGACGATGTTGTCGAGGTCGACGCCGTAGTACTCGCAGCCGATGTTGGTGTTGATCACCGAGTCGTCGTTGCAGAGCACCACGCAGCGGCCGCCGCGGCAGGCCTCGCCGCGGGTGAGGTCGCAGTCGCGGTCGGGCTGCCAGCTCTGGCCGTCGGGCGCGCACACCTCGACGGAGAGGCTGTTCTCCGTGCAGCGCGTCGCGCCCGGCTGACACAGCGTGCACCAGCGATCGGGCACGCACACGAGCCCCTGCTCGGCGCAGTCTTCCGCCTCGACGCGCGTGAACTCGCCCGCGGCGCGGCAGGTCTGGTGGATGTTCTCGTAGCAGCGCTGCTGGCCGACCTGGCAGGTGACCCACGATCCGTCGGGCACCGTGGGGCCGTCGGTGGCGATCGGCACGTCGGCCGTGAGGCCGCCGTCGATCTCGCGGTTGGGGGTACCGCACGCGGCGAGCGCGACCGCGAACGGAAGAAACCGGAACGAGTGCTTCATGCGCGAGGGTCGACTTTCAGCGGGTGACGTAGGTGCCGCGGCCCGCGTAGGCGCTCCAATACGCCTGGCCGATGGTCGCGTAGGTGAAGCGGTTGAAGTCGAAGCCCGGGATGCGCACGCCGACCAGCGAGAGCCCGAGGAGCGAGCCCGTGGGCAGGTCGGCGAGGCCCATGAGCGACGAGAGGTTGGGGTACGTGATGGCCCGCTCGGCGCCCGGCGCGAGGTGCTGCCACGAGTTGCCGTCCCACTGCAGCGTGAGGATCAACAGGTCGGCCGCGGCGAGCATCGGATCGACGGAGAAGCGCACCGTGCGGTCGCGCGGGAGTGCGCCGCCCTGCATCGGCGACGAGATGTCGGGGATGCCCATCCACCCGCGAACCTGCACGGTCTCGTCGGGCGTGGTGATTCCCCCGAGGATGAGCCCCGAGCACGGCGCGGGCGTGTCTTGAAAGGTCTGCGGGCCCGTGATGGCACCCGACGCGTAGCGCGCGTGGATCTTGAGCCGCGCGTCGGCCAGCGTGCCGGTGAAAGCCGGCAGGCCCGAGAAGCGATAGGCGCCGTCGTGGTTGCCCGTGACCGTGAGGTCGGGCCGCGGGATGACCCCTTCGCCGCCGAGGTCGATGAAGGCGCTCGCGTGAAAGATGTTGGGCTGTGTGGTGCCCGCCGCGACGGGATAGGCCGTCACCTCGAGGGGCGTCTCGTGGTCGAGCGCGATGTTCATGTCGATCACGATGTGATCGACCACGCCCTCGTCGGGCGTCATGGGGTTCACCGGCGACGCGAGGATGCCGCGCGCGACGCCCATCATGTAGGGCACGAAGCGCCGCTGCGTAACGTCGGTGGTGACGCGCTCGATGCCCGCGAGGGCGTACACCGCGATGGCGCCCGGACGCACCGCGAAGTCGAAGGGATACCCGCGGCCGCCGTAGTCTTCGGGCACCACCTCGAGCAGGCGGTTTTGAAACCGTGCCGCGCTCGCCGCGGGGTAATCGGGCGTGAAGATCTCGGGGCGCGTCGCATACACGTAGGCCACGTGGCGCTCGCCAGGGCGCGCGGGCGGCACGTTGCTCCACGGGTTGGGGGCGAACTCGTTGGGCCCCGCCCAGACGAGCTCGCC
Organism: uncultured delta proteobacterium; assembly: GCA_903885885.1. Taxonomy (GTDB): domain Bacteria; phylum Myxococcota_A; class Polyangia; order Polyangiales; genus CAISKJ01. Next base: position 5,363 of record CAISKJ010001742.1, on the reverse strand, counting down.
GCGCACGCGACCGGGGTACACCGCGCGCTGCGGGTCGCCCGGCGGGGGCATGCCCGGCGAGCCGCACTCGGGCGTCATGAGCGGGGTGAGGTAGATGGTCGCGTTGCGCGCGTCGAACGACTGAATGGTCGTCGTCGTGAAGCAGCGCTTGCTCGCGGTGACCGTGATCGGCGGCGTGATCATCGCGGGCGACAGCGTGACCTGGCCCGTGTCGCCCGTGCGGCCCGCGCCGGGCGGCATCGCCGAGGGCTCGTTGTTCAGGAACACGAAGGCCTCGGGCACGGGCCCGGCGGTCATCGTGTTGATGACCGTGACCGTGAGCGAGCCCGCGAGCGTGCCGCCGGAGAGGCCGCCGCCCACCGCGTCGGCGGTGTTGGCGTACTGATAGGCGTCGGGCACGGTGATGTTCTCGGACCCGAAGTGCACCGTGACGGGCACGCGGCCGTCGGGGTGCGCGGGCGTGAGGCACGACACGAGCTCGGCGCTGGTGACGCGCACGTCGGTGCAGGGCATGCCGTCGAAGTCGATGGTCATCCCGTCGGCGAACATCGTACCGAGGCCGTGAATCTGCACGCGCGCGTTGCCCGTGACGGGCCCGAGGCCGGGGTCCACGTAGAACGCATCGTAGCGGTAGCCCTGCGGGAGCACCGTGGTGCGATCGTTGACGCGCACCTCGATGTCGACGAGGCCCGGGCGGTTGCCAGGCGTCGTCACGACGATGCGGTTGCGATCGACGAAGCGCGTGAAGCGGGGCTGCACCAGCGCGCCGCCGAAGCGCACCTCGGCGCCGTCGACGAAATTGCTGCCGCGCAGGGTGACCTCGGTGCCGCCGAGGAACGAGCCGTGGTCGGGCACCACGCCCACGAGGATCGGCGCGGGCGCCGAGGCGTCGCGGCGGTCCGTGGGCACGTCGGCGCGGTCGGTGAGACCCGCGTCGGTGCCGGGCGGCGCGAACGCGCCCGTGTTGTCGGAGCTGCACCCGAGCGCCACGACGGCGCAAGGGACGAACCGGGCGAGACCGCGACGCAACGACATGGAAGAGCCCTCCAATGAGGTAAAGCGCGAGAACCAGTGTGAGTATCGCGAACTCCCGCCGTAGCCACAACGGGGCATCGGCGCGAAGCGTGCGCTATTCGAGGGCGTCGAAGCGCGCGAAGCCGCGCACCGCGTCGGCGATGGTGCGGAGGAGCCGCAAGCGGGGCGCCTCGGTCTCCGTGCCGTCGCGGACGAGGGGCTCGCCCGGTGCGAAGAGCGCGTCGACGGGGGCGCGCAGCGAGCGCGCGATGAGCTCGAGCGCCTCGACGAAGCGCCGCGCCGCGAGGAGCGGCGAGAGCTCGGTCTGCGTGGCCTCGAAGGCCGCGATCAGCGCGCGCTCGGTGGGGCGCGTGAGGAGGGCGTAGTCGGCCGCGGTGAGCTCCCCCGCGGGGGCCTCGCGCGAGATGTTGAACACGCGCTTGAAGGCCACCGCGAGGTCGGCGGCGGGGGGCGTCTTCCAGAACGCGGCGAGGGCCTCGACGCGCTCGGCCACGTCGACGGGCGTCTCGCGGCCCGCGGCCATGCACGCGGCCACCACGTCGCGCGGCGCGCGCTCTTCGAGAATGCCGCGGAGGCGCTCGGCGCAGAACTCGACCACCGCGGCCACCACGTCGGCCTTCGCGGCCTTGGCCGCCGCGGCGCTCGCGAGCATCTTGCCGTTCTCGGCGGCGTACACGTCCCAGGCGCGGGCGGCGGCGTCGGCGATCGACACGCGCGCGCCGTGCTGCAACAGCGTGCGCACCATGCCGATGGCCACGCGGCGCAAGCCGAAGGGGTCTTCGCTGCCCGTAGGACGGAGGCCCACGGCGAGGCATCCGACGAGGGTGTCCATGCGGTCGGCGAGGGCCACCGCGGCGCCCATCTTCGAGGGCGCAACCTCGTCGGCCGCGCCCTTGGGCTGATAGTGCTCGGTGATGGCCCGTGCCACGGCGGGGGCCTCGCCGTCGTGCGACGCGTAGAAGCCGCCGATGATGCCCTGCAGCTCGGGAAACTCGCCCACGGTGAGCGTCACCAGGTCGGCCTTGCAGAGCGTGCCCGCGCGCGCCGACGCCTCGGCGTCGCAGCCGAGCGCGGCGCCGAACCACGACGAGAGCTCGCCGATGCGTCGCGCCTTGTCGCCGTAGGAGCCGAGCTTCGCGTGAAAGGCCACGCCGTCGAGGGCGCCCACGCGCGTGTCGAGGCGGCTCTTGCGGTCTTGCGCCACGAAGAACGAGGCGTCGGAGAGCCGCGCGCGCATCACGCGCTCGTTGCCGGTGCGAATGGTGTCGACGTCGCGCGCCGTGTTGACGACGGTGAGAAACACCGGGAGCAGGCGGTTGTGGTGCCCGCCCGCGACGTGCGCGTGATCGCCGTGCCAGGCGCCGTCGGGCCCGAGCTCGGGGCGCCTGCGCGCCACGGCGAAGTACCGCTGGTGCCCGCGCATCACGCTCTCGATGAGCGCGTCGGGGAGCGCCAGGTACTTCTCTTCGAAGCGCCCGACGATCGTGTGCGGCTCCTCGACGAGGCCGAGCACCTCGCCCTCGAGGAACGCGTCGCGCACGAGCTCGCCGCCCTCGTTGGCGGCGGCGGCCTCGAGGCCCGAGAGCATCGCCACGCGGCGCGAGTCGACGTCGACGCGCACGAAGGCCACGCCGAGGCTGGTGACGTACTCGTCGGCAGAGCGCAGCACCACGTCGCCGGGCGCCAGAAAGCGATGCCCGCGCGACACCGCGCCCGCGTGAACGCCCGCGAACTCGAAGCGGATCACCTCGGAGTCGTAGAGCGCAACGATCCACTGGACGGGGCGACCAAAGGCCGTCTCGTTGGTGCCCCAGCGCATGCTCTTCGAGAAGGTGATGCGCTTGCACACCGCCGTGAGCACCGCGGGCAGGAGCGACGACGTGTACGCCCCGGCGTGGCGCACCACGGCGCGCAGGTAGCGGCCCTTCGCGGTGTCGGCGATGGAGAGGTCGCTCGCGAGGACGTTGTTCTTCTTGGCGAAGCCCTCGGCGGCCTTCGACCACGCGCCCTCGGGCGTGCGGGCTGCCGCCTCGGGGGGGCCGAGCACCTCGTCTTCGCGCGCCGCGACCTCGGTGACCACCGACGAGACGAGCACCGCGAGGCGTCGGGGCGTGCCCAGAACGCGCACGGCGCCATGCTCGATGCGAGCCCGCGTGAGCTCCTCCGAGATGAGCGTTCGCAGTTGTTCGAGGGCCCCGTCGAGGAACGACGTCGGGAGTTCCTCACAGCCGATTTCGAGAAGGAGCGTAGGGGACATATTCGGGCCCACACACCTACCAGACCCCGCCCCACGGTGGAAGCCGTCGCGCACTGCCCCGCTGCGCAACCCGCCGCACACCTCGACGCGCGCGTGCGGCGGGCGTGCAGTTGGGCATTGTGCGGGCGCGCGCGCCGTGTACGCTGCCGCTCCCCGATGACTACCGGCACGTCGCAGAGCCAGAGCGTTGGCCTCGCTCCAGGGAGCCTCATCAGCGGTCGCTTCGAGGTCGAGGCCTTCGCGACCACGGTAGGCCCCGCGCAGGTCTTCAGCGCGAAGGACCGCAAGGTCACCCGCACCGTCGCCCTCTGGATGGTCGCCAACCACGGCCTCACGCCCGACCAGCTCGACGCGTCGCGTAAGTCCATTCGCACGGCCGCCGCGGTGGGCCACCCCGACCTCGTGGTCCCCATCGGCTCGGCCATCACGGGCGACGGCGCGCTCTGCGTCGCCACCGAGCCGCTGCCCGCCACCTCGCTCGCCGACGTGCTCGCGCAGAAGCGCGAGGCGGGCGCCGTGTTCTCCCTCTCGCAGGCCTTCCCGTACATCGCGAAGCTCGTCGAGATCCTCTACGGCAACGTGCACCCCAACGCGGCCCACGGCGCCATCGCGCCGGCCACGGTGCGCTTCGAGGGCGCCCACATTCGCCTCGCGGGCATGGGCATGGGGGTGCCCCTCGTGGCCATCGGCGCGGTGCCCGTTCACGCCCTCGCCCCCGAGGTGCGCGCGGGCTCGGGCCCGACGCCGCAGAGCGACATCTACGCCGTCGGCGCGCTGCTCTACGAGCTCCTCACGGGGCGCCCGTGCGACCCCAACGTGCCCGTGTCGTCGCTCGTCCCCGGCACGCCCGCCACGCTCGACGTGCTCCTCGACGAGTGCCTCGCGCACCAGCCCCATGAGCGCCTCGACAACCTCCTCGCGCTCAAGAGCGGCCTCGCGTCCATTCTCGGCCCGCTGGCCGACATCGTGCGCGACGACGTCGACATCCCCATCGAGATGTCGGAGCGCCCGCCCACGATGTCGTACACGCTCCCCCCGGGCGCGTTCGACGAGGGCGAAGACTACGAGCGCCCGCAGACGCTCCCGCCCGGGCTCCTCGTCGATTCGAACACCGTCGCGCCCGGTCAGGTCACGTACACGCGCCCCGCCCGCGCCATCGAGCCGCAGAGCCCGCGCGCCTCGGCGCCGCCGGGCGCCGACGCCGACCTGGGCACGCTGCTCAAGGCCGCCACCAAGAACGACTCCGACCGGTGGATGTTCTCCCACGACGGCCTCGACCACGGCCCCATGACGGCGCGCGACCTCATCGCCGCCATCGTGAAGGGCGACGCCGTCGAGACCGACGCGGTGACCAACATGGACACCGGCGAGAAGAAGCCCCTCGCCCAGTGGCCGCAGTACCGCGAGTTCGCCGAAACCGCTTCTGACAAGCGCCGCGCCGACGCGCGCAAGGTCGCGACGAAAGAGGCCCTCGCCGACGCGGGCGTGGCGCGCGCCAGCAAGATGTGGATCGCCGGCGCCTCGGTGATCACCCTCGTGATGGTAGGCGTAGTGTTCTATCAAACACTGGGACCAGGGGCGCACAAGCGCCGCTCCGCCGCCGAGCTCGACGACCTCGTGCAGCGCGGCGAGCTCCACGTGCAGACCCAGAGCGTGCAGCTGCTCCCCCCTCCCCCGCCGAGCCAGCGGCACCACGGCGGCGGCGGCGGAGGCAGCGGCGGGTTCCCGTCCTACGAAGCCGCCATGTCGGCGCCCATCGACTTCAACTTCGGCGGCGCGGGCGGGCCCGCGGGCGGCACCCTCAACGACGGCGAGATCACCCGCCCCCTCACGTCGAACCTCAGCCGCTTCGCGAGCTGCCTCTCCGACGGCAGCGCGCGCAACGTCACCCTGCGCCTCGCCATCGGCGGCAACGGCCGCGCGGCGGGCGTCACGGTGGTCAACGGCTCCTCGGGGCTCAAGGGCTGCGTGGCGGGCGTCGTGCGGTCGCTCTCGTGGCGCGCCTTCGGCGGCCCACGCATCGGTCTCTCATGGGGCTTCGGCTTCTAGCGCTCGTCGCGCTGGCCCTCGC
>CAISKJ010001741.1 GCA_903885885.1 uncultured delta proteobacterium | reverse complement strand
CTGGCGCGCCCCCCGCGTTCGGGGGCCCTCAGCAGCCCGCGCAGCCCTACGGCTATCCCCAGCAGCAGCCTGCGCAGCCCTACGGCTATCCCCAGCAGCAGCCGGGCGCGGCCCCCTACGGCTATCCCCAGCAGCAGCCCGGCGCGGCTCCGCTGGTTCAGTTCGGCGGCCAGCGTCAGGGCCCGACGTCGGGGTGGGCGCCCGCGCCCGCCGCGCCCGTGCAGCCGGCTCCGGTGCAGGCAGGTCCGCGGCCGCTGGTGATGTTCAGCGTCACCAACGGCTCGTTCTGAGCGCGTTCGCTCTCGCGAAGATTTTCATCTCGAAGTGAGCGTCTCTGCGGCGCGCGAAGCCGACGTTCGCGCGCCCAGAGGAGCGGGTCAGGTCACGGCGCCGCGATGCGGTAGCCGGTGCCCGGGCGCGTGAGCCCGATGGTGTTCGTACCGACCTGGAGGGTGCCGGTGCCGTCGATGGAGCGCACGCCCACCGTCGCCGAGTCGCCGAGGTGGCGGTTCGCCGTGGCGTTCGAGTTGGTCATCGCGCAGTAGTGCATCTCGATGACGCCCGAGGCGAAGAGCTTCGCCTGGAAGGTGAGGCGCGCCGTCGCGGCGCTGTAGTCGGCGAAGTTGGTCCACTGCACCACGAAGCGACGCCCCGCGGCGTCGTCGATGTCGCGCGTGACGGCGCCGTAGCTCTCCGCCGAGGGGAACGCGAGGTCGTCCCAGAAGGGCGCCACCATGCCGTTGGCGGCCGAGGTCATCACACTGTTCGAGAACGACGTCACGGGCGTGCCCGTGGCCGAGGTCCAGAGCTGCATGAAGCCGTTCGTCGTGACCGAGTAGTGCGACGCCGTCGCGCCGAAGTACGGCAGCGTGAAGGGCAGCGCGGCGATGGCCGAGTACGAATCGTCGCTGGTGGCGCTGATGAAGGTCACCGCGGTGCCGCCTGTCATGGTGTCGCAGGCCGCCGTGATCGACGAGAACACGTACGGCAGCGGCGTGGGGTTGACCACGACGCCGAGCGTGAAGGTCGCGTCGGCGATGGCCATGTCGCCCGCGCTCACGCCGACGAAGAAGGTACGCGGCGCGGCGCTGACGTTGTCGAGCGTGAGCGTCTGCGCCGTGAGCGCCGACGTCGAGAGGCTGGCGGTGCACGCCGTGGTGGGGCACGCGTCGAACGCGCGCATCGCGAGGGTGCGCGCGATGGCGCTCGTCTGCGTGAGCGTGAGCGTCGCGCGGCGCCCGCTGGGCACCGTCACGGAGTAGAAGAGCTGGCCGCCTTCGGCGGTCGACTGGCACTGCGTCGTGCGGTCGCCGCCGCCCGCGGGGTTCTGCGCGGTGAGCGTGGTGCCGTCGACGAGGGGCGTCGCGGTGGCGCAGGTGGGGTTCGAAGCCGCCGCCCAGTTGGCGACGTTGAGCGTGTACGCGACCGACGAGGTCGAGTTCGAATCGACGACCACGTAGTAGGTGCCCGGGGCGAACACCGCGCGAATCGTCGCGTTGAGGCTCGCGCCGCCGTCGTCGTCGCAGGCCAGCTCGCTCGCGCCGTCGAGGCAGTTGCGACGGATCGAGATCGTCGGGTCGGTGGTGCCCGTGGTGTAGATCTGCAGCGGCGTGGGGGCCGTGACGGTGAGCGTGTAGATGTGCTCGGTGCCCGCCGTGGTGGCGCGGCAGCTCATGGTGGTGACGCGGTTGAGGGCCGTCGCGCTCACCGCGGGGAGCGTCCCCGTCACCGTGGTCGGCGTCGCGCCCGTCGGGAGCGCGAGGTCACCCGTCGCCGCGACGATGCAGGTCGAGCACGCGCCCACGTTGCACACCGCGAACGCGGGGCACACGGTGCCGCACGCGCCGCAGTTGGAGGCCGTCGTGCGCAGGTCGACCTCGCAGCCGTCGGCCGCGGTGGCGTTGCAGTCACCGAAGCCCGTCGTGCACGCGACGCCGCAGGCGCCAGCGGCGCAGGCGGGCGCGCTGTTGGCCCGCGCGGGGCACACGTTGCCGCAGGCGCCGCAGTGGCTCACGTTGGAGGCGAGGGTCACCTCGCAGCCGTTGGCCGCTGCGCCGTCGCAGTCGTCGAAGCCCGAGGCGCACGCGAACGCGCACATGCCCGACGCGCACGTGGGCGCCGCGTTGGCCCGCGCGGGGCACGCGACGCCGCAGCGGCCGCAGTTCGAAGCGTTCGCGAGGAGATCAACCTCGCAGCCATCGGCCGCCATGCCGTTGCAGTCGGCGAAGCCGTCGTTGCACGCGAAGCCGCAGGCGCCCGCGGCGCAGGTCGCGCGCGCGTTGGCGGGGACCGTACAGGCCATGCCGCAGCCGCCGCAGTGGGCCACGCTGGTGACGGTGCTCGTCTCGCATCCGTCGGCCGCCATGCCGTTGCAGTCGCCGAAGCCCGCGCTGCACGCGTAGCGGCACGCGCCGGCGGCGCACGTGGCCGCCGCGTTGGTGCGCGCCTCACACGCGGCGCCGCACGCGCCGCAGTGCGACACGTCGCTGGCCGTCGAGACGCACAGGCCCGAGCACACCGTCTGGCCCGTGGGGCACGACGTGACGCACGCGCCGCTCACGCAGCGCTGACCCGCCGCGCAGCTCACGCCGCAGGCGCCGCAGTGGGCGGGGTCGTTGGCGAGCGTCGCGCACACGCCGCCGCACTCGGCCTGCCCCGTGGGGCACGACGTGACGCACACGCCCGCCGCGCACGACTGCCCGGCACCGCAAGCCGTGCCGCAGGTGCCGCAGTTGCGCCGGTCGGTCTGCGTGTCGGCGCAGAGTCGCACGCCGCCGGCGACGCACTCGGTGAGCGTGCCCGAGCACCCCGAGCGGCACGCGCCCTCGGAGCAGACCTGCCCCGTGGGGCACGCCATGCCGCAGGCGCCGCAGTTGGCGGGGTCCGTCGCGGTGGTGACGCACGCCGCGCCGCACGCCGTCTGGCCCGTCGGGCACGCGATCTCGCAGCGGCCGCCCGCGCACGCCTGGCCCGTGGCGCAGGCCGCGCCGCACATCCCACAGTTGCCGCTGTCGGTGGTGAGGCTCACGCAGCGGTCGCCGCAGACCTCCTGGCCCGCGGGACAGCTCGTGCGGCACGCGCCCGCCGTACAGATCTGGCCGGCCGCGCAGGCCATCCCGCACGCGCCGCAGTGGGCGCGGTCGGTCTGCGTGTCGATGCAGCGGCCCGAGCACACCGTCTCGCCGGCCACGCACGACACCACGCACGCGCCGCCCTCGCACACCTGCCCCGCCTCGCAGCGGGTGCCGCAGGCGCCGCAGTTCTCGCGGTCGTTGCGCGTGTCGGCGCAGCGCCGCGCCACGCCGCCGTCGCCGCTGGCCGCGCCGCCGCACTCCGTGAGGGGCGCCGCGCAGCGGAGCGCGCACGCGCCCTCGGAGCACACCTGGCCCGTGGGGCACTCGGCGGCACACGCGCCGCAGTTGAACGAGTCGCTGTTGATCGACACGCAGCGGCCGCCGCACACCGTCTGCCCCGCGGGGCACGACGTGCGACAGGCGCTGGCCACGCAGACCTGCCCCGTCGCGCACGTGCGCCCGCAGGCGCCGCAGTTGGATCGGTCGATGGCCATGTCGACGCAGCGGCCTTCGCAGCGCGTCTGGTCTGCGGGGCACGCGGCCACGGGCACATCGACGGCGCTGTCGATCGCCGTGTCGAGGGCGGCGTCACCGACCGCGGGGACGGAGCCTTCGCAGCCGACCGCGGCGAACATCGCCACGACCGCCCACGCCAGCCGCCGCCCCGAAGCGTCGCTCGACGCTCGGAACCACCTACTCATGGAAGCCTCCTTCGAGACCGCGGGGTGAGGTGTCGCTCCGTGCGATGCCTCCCTCGTTGTCGCTCGCAGCAATGACACAAAATGCCCGTCGAGCGGCAGCCCATGTTCAAAAACAGAAGCGCGCCGCCCCCTCCGCGGTACCTCGCCGAGGCCCCCGGAGGTGGCAGCGCGCTTCGCGGGCCGCGATCAGATTTCGAGGAGGAGCTCGTCGGGCTCTTGCAGGTACCGGATGATCTCGTACGCGAAGGCGGCGCCCACGTGGCCGTCGACGATGCGATGGTCGAACGAGAGCGAGAGGAGGGCCACCTCGCCGATCACGATCTGCCCGTCGCGCACGACGGGGCGCTGCTTGATCTGGTGCACCCCGAGGATGCCCACCTCGGGAAAGTTGATGATGGGCGTCGCGAAGAGGCCGCCCTGCGCGCCCAGCGAGGTCACCGTGAAGGTGCTCCCCTGGAGGTCGTCGAGCTTCACCTTGCCGATCTTCACGTCGTTGGCGAGGCGGTCGATCTCGCGGGCGAGGTCGAGGAGGCTCAGCCGATCGGCGTTCTTGATCACCGGCACCACGAGGCCCGCGTCGGACGAGGCCGCCATGCCGATGTTGTAGTACTTGCGATAGACGATCTCGTTGGTGCTCTCGTCGACGGCGGAGTTGAGCACGGGGTGCTTCTTCAGCGCCGCCACGACGGCCTTCACGATGAAGGGCAGAAACGTGAGCTTGATGCCCCGGGCCTCGGCGCGGGGCTTCATGCGCGCGCGCAGGTCTTTGAGCTCGGTGACCTCGCACTCTTCGACGAAGGTGAAGTGCGCGGCCGTGTTCTTCGACAGCGACATGCGGTCGGCGATGCGGCGGCGAATGCCCGTGAAGGGCACCCGCTCCTCGAGGGCCTCGGCGCCCTTCGCCGCGGGCGCGGTGATCGACACGGGCGCGCGCGTCGCCATCGCGGTGGGGGCGTGCGTAG
>CAISKJ010001740.1 GCA_903885885.1 uncultured delta proteobacterium | reverse complement strand
CGCCGCGACGCCCCACGCACGCGCGCCGCGGCGGGCGTTTCAGCGGGCGCGTGGCGCGCGCAGGCCCGCGGGCACGAGCCACCGCTCGGCGAGCGCGAACACGCCCTGCGCCGCGAGCGCCATGAGCGCCGACGGCACCGCCCCTTCGAGGAGCGTCGGCGTGTGCGCCAGACGAACGCCCGTGAGAATGGGCTCGCCGTAGCCCCCGGCGCCGACGAGCGCGCCCAGCGTCGCCGTGCCCACGTTGATCACCGCCGCGGTCTTCACGCCCGCGAGAATCGACGGCATCGCGAGGGGAAGCTCCACCCGTCGCAGCATCGCCCAGGACGGAAGTCCCAACGCCTCGGCCGACTCGCGCAGCGGCGGCGCGACGCCCGCGATGCCCAGCGCGGTGCCGCGCACCACGGGGAGCAGCCCGTACACGAAGAGCGCCGCGATGGCGGGCGCCGCGCCGATGCCCAGCAACGGGATCATGAACACCAGCAGCGCGAGCGACGGCACCGTCTGCACGAGCCCCACCACCCCGAGAATGATCGCGCCCGCGCGACGGCTCCGCGCCGCGAGCACGCCCAGCGGAACCGCCACCGCCACCGCCGCGAGCAGCGACACGAGCACGAGCCACAGGTGCTCGCGCGTGCGCGCCCACACCCGCGCGCCGAGGCCCTCGCGCGTCGGCGTCACCGTCGCCGCGCCGAAGCGCACGCGAAGAAAGTCTTCGGCGACGGAGGCCTCGGGCGCGCGGTCGATGCGCGCGCGAGCGTTCATGCGCGCCATGGTGTCGGTCGCGATGGAGCCCGCAACGCCCTCGAGCGACGCGACGAGCGCGGGCGCGCGGCGCGCGAGGTCGGCGCGGTAGAGCCACACGGCGCGGTACGGCGGAAAGTGGTGCAGGTCGTCGTCGAGCACGGCCACGTCGAGCGCGGCCACCTCGGCGTCGGTGGTGTACACGTCGGTCACGTCGATGGCGCCCGACGCGAGCGCCGCGTAGGCGAGCTCGTGCTGCATGCCGCGCACGCTCGCCTGCGGCAGCCCGTAGCGCGCGCGCAGCCCGGGCCACCCCTCGGCGCGCTGCAGAAACTCGTGCGAGAGTCCCAGTGACAGCTGAGACTGCGCGCGCAGGTCGGAGACGCGCCGCAGGCCCAGGCGCTGCGCGACCGCGCGCCGCACGCCGAGGGCGTAGGTGTCGTCGAAGCCGAGGCCCGCCGACATCGTGACGCCCTGCGCGGCGACGGCGCGCGCGAGCCCGGCCTCGTCGTCGGGGCGCACCGCGCCGCGCAGCAGCTCCGCGGCGATGGTGCCGGTGTACTCGGCGTACACGTCGATCTCGCCCGCGCGCAGGGCGTTCCACAGCACGCGCGTCCCGCCGAGGCCGCGGCGGTGGTCGACGGTGAAGCCCGCGCGGCGCGCGAGGCCGCTCGCCACCTCGCCGAGGATCACGCCCTCGACGAAGGCCTTGGAGCCCACCCGCACCTCGCGCCGCGGGCGCGCGCACCCCAGCGCGAGCAGCGCGACGAGCGCCGCCGTGGCAGCCCGGGCCCTCACTGCCACGCCCCGAGAAAGCGGGTCACGAAGGGGTCCGCGGGCGAGGCCTCGAGCGCCGACAGCGGCCCGCGCTGGAGCACCCTCCCGTCGCGCAGGAGGGCCACCTCGTCGGCGAGCACGGACGCCTCGCGGAGGTCGTGGGTGACGAGCAGCACCGTGCGCCCGAGGGCGCGAAACACCTCGCGCAGATCGCGCTGCAGGTCGGCGCGCACGAGCGGGTCGAGGGCGCCGAGGGGCTCGTCGAGGAGCAACACCTCGGGGTCGAGCATGAGCGCGCGCATGAGCCCCACGCGCTGCCGTTGGCCCCCGGAGAGCTCGTGCGGGTGCCGCGCGAGCAGCGCAGGCGAGAGGCGCACCAGCGCCGCCAGCTCGTCGAGGCGGCGCGCGACGCGGGCCTCGTCCCACCCGAGGTGCCGCGCCATGAGCGCCGCGTTGTCGCACGCCCGCAGGTGGGGAAAGAGCCCGCCCTCTTGTATCACGTAGCCCATGCGCAGCCGCAGGGCGCGCACCGTGTCGGGCTCGACGCGCGCGTCGCCCACGCGCACCTCCCCCGCGTCGGGTCGCACGAGGCCCGCCACCATGCGCAGCAGCGTCGACTTGCCGCACGCGCTGGGCCCGAGGAGCGCCAGCGTACGACCCGCCTCGGCGCGACGCTCCGTGGGGTGCACCGCGACGGGGGCGCCGAAGCGCTTCGTCACGCCGCGAAACTCGACTGCGACGGTCATGATGGGGGTGTCGGGTCGGTGCGCGGGGGGCTCAGCCCGGGCCGCAGAGGCCGTCGATGCAGTAGCGCGAGCAGCAGTCGCGCGGCGTGGTGCAGCGGGCGGAGGTGGGGCGGCAGCTGCAGCGCCCGGCCTCGCAGGTCGAGCCGCTGCAGCAGTCGCTCGCGGTCGAGCAGGCCTCGTCGACGTTGCGGCACTGGCCGCACGCGTTGTTGATGCACGAGTTGGGCGGGCAGCACGCCGTCGAGGTGGGGCCCGAGCACGCGCCGCCCGCGGGCACGCACATCGGACGCGGCGCGCACACGCCCGCGATGCACGCGTTGGGGGCGCAGCAGTCGGCGTCGGCGGCGCACATGGCCCCCGCGGGGCGGCAGGGCGGCGAGCAGCGGCGCTCGCGGCACGTCTGCGGCGCGCAGCAGTCCGAGTCCGTCGCGCAGACGGCGCCCGACGCGGGGCACGGCTGCCAGAGGCGATACGAGACCACAACCTCGTCGCCCATGTTCGGGCGGTACGCCTCGCCGTAGATCACGATGGAGCGCGAGGCGCCGTCGAAGTCGAAGCCGCTGTTGCGCGAGCGCGGCACGTCGCGGCCGCGCACGCGAACCTTGATGGTGCTGGTGATGGGCGTGCGCTCGAGCACAAAGGGCGACGCGGCCCCGGCCACGGCCTCGACGATGCGCATCATCGCCGACGAGACCTCCGAGTCCGTCGCCGTCGCGATGGGGATGTACGCCCCGCGGTTGCCCTCGATCACGCAGCGCGGAAGGTCCACGGGGCGGTTCATGCTGCACGGCACGGGCGCGGCGCCCGCGGCGAGCGCGCCGGCGCCGCCGGTGTTCGACACGAGGCCGAAGGTGAGAATCGAGTTGCGGCGAAAGTACGCGACGATGTTGGGCAGCGCGGTCGGGTACGCAGCGCCCCACGGGGTGCCCGCCATCGGGTCCGCGCGCGTGGCGAAGAAGCGCGAGAAGTCGTTCGTGCCCGGCTCGTCGGTGACGTGAAATGTCACGATCTGCGCGCCCTCGCGGAAGCGCCGGTCGGGGTTGGTCTCGCCCATCGCGCCGCGGCGCGCGAGCATGTCGTGGAGCACCACGGCGGCGCCCGTGGGCGTCTCGCTGTCACCCGGCATGGCGTAGGGGCTGAGGGCGTCCGTCGGCGACGTGGGGCAGCGCCCGAGGCTCGACGAGGTGACCTCCTCGCACAGGCGCGTGGCGCCGGCCGCGTCGGTGCCGTTGATCCGGCGAAAGCCCGGCGCGTCGAGGTTGGGCTGCGCGCTCCCCGCGTTGAACACGCCCACGCGAAAGTCGACGCCGGCGGCGCGCAGGCGGTTGAAGAACTGCACCGCGGTGTTACCGAGGCGAACCTGGTAGGGGCCCATCGAGCCCGAGGTGTCGACGGTCCAGAGAAAGTCGGCCATCGCGGTGCGCGTCGCGCGAAACACCTGGCAGTTGGCGCCGAGGCCGCGGTCGATGGGCGCCATGCTCGTCGCGTTCACGAGGTCGCCCGAGCGAATGGCCGTGTCGCGCATCGGGTCTTCGTACTCGGCGCGCGGCGCCACGGTCACCATCACGTCGGTGGTGTTGCGCCCGAGCGGGTCCATCGTGCGGCGCACCGTCGTCACGTCGATGAGAAACTCCGACGAGGCGCCCACCGCCGCGGGCCCCGGCGCCACCGCGACGCCGAGCATGGGCACCGCGATGGCGTCGCGCAGCGCGCTCGCCGTGGTGGCGCGCGCCACGCGGTACGTCGACGTGACGGCCTCGTTCATCTCGTGGGTGGTGAACGCGCGGCCCACGATCACGGGCGAAGCGCCCGCCCCGAGGCCCGCCGACACGATGGTCTCGACGCGCGTCGCCGCGGCGCGCACGTCGCCCGTCGTCGGGATGTTGAACGTCGCCCCGGCGATGTTGGTCGCCGGGTCTTCGAGCATCACGGCCGAGCGCATCATGGTGCCCGTCGCGCGCCGCGCGGCCGTCCACCGCGGGTCGAAGCCCACCTGCACCTCGGCCCCCGGGAGCCCGAGCTGCGTCACCGTCGCGAGGCCCGTGGGGCGACAGATCTCGAGGCCGCCCATCCCGTCGCCGCGGCTGTCGCCGTCGCTGTCGGCGAGGCGCGGGTCCGTCTCGCCGTGGGCCGCGTCGATCACGCCGTCGAGGTTGCGGTCTTCGAGGCCGTCGTCGACGCCGTCGCCGTCGGTGTCGCGCGCGCGCGGGTCGAGGCCGATGCAGCGCTCGCCCGCGCGACAGTCGGCGTCGGCGGTGCACACGGGCGGAGGCCTGCGCTGCATCGCCGCGGTGGGCGAGAGGCACCCGCGGGGGTAGCCCACCTCCTGGCCGTCGAGCACGCCGTCGTCGTCGCTGTCGGCGTCGAAGGGGTCGGTGCCGAGCGCGCACTCCTCGGCGTTCGAGAGCCCGTCGCCGTCGGTGTCGATGCCGCCGCCGCAGCGGGGCGGACCCACGTCGACGGGGGCCGTGTCTTCGGGCGCGGCGTCGGCGGGGGCGGCGTCGACCGCGGGGCGATCGAGGGGCTGCACGTCGAACGGAGGGCGGTCGATGCCCAGGTCGCTCGCCGCGTCGAGCGTGCCGTCTGCGCGCGCGTCGGTGCGCGCGTCGACCGCGGCGTCGAACGACGGGATGGTCACGATCTCCGAGGCGGGGCTGCAGGCGGCCACGACCGCGGCGCACACGGCGAAGGCGAGGCCCGAGGCGCGCGCGCGCCGGGCGTGATCAGTTGCACGAAGCATGGCAGCGAATCTCCCGACCCGATGAAGAGTGAGACAGAGCCAACGATTGGAACGTCAGGTCGCGCGCAACGTCAAGCGACCTCGCGGCGCCGCCAGCCGACCGTCGACGTGAGCGATGAGGGGAGTGCGACAGAGCGGCGGCGCGGCGCGCCGACGTGTCAGTTGCTGAGGCCGATCCAGCGGACGAGCACGGCGGAGATGTTGTCGGGGCCGCCGTTCTCGTTGGCGCGCGCGATGAGGCGCGAGCACGCCGTCTTGAGATCCCCTTTGTTCTCTTCGACGATGCGAAGCAGATCGGGGTCGGTGACGGGGCCCGAGAGACCGTCGGAGCAGAGGAGAAAGATGTCGCCCGCGTGCGGCTGCTCGACGCGCGCGTCGACCTTGACCACTTCCTTCATCCCGAGGGCGCGCACGATCACGTTCTTGTGAGGGAAGTTGGCGATCTCCTCCTCGGTGAGCTTGCGCATCTTCAGGTAGTCGTTGAGGAGCGAGTGGTCCTCGGTCATCTGGTCGATCTTGCCGTCGCGGATGCGGTACACGCGCGAGTCGCCGACGTGGCCGATGATGAGGCCCTCGCGCACGGCCACGGCCACCACGATGGTGGTGCCCATGCCCCGGAGGCGCGGCTCGCGCTGGGCCGACTCGAAGATCCGCAAGTTGGCGAGCTTCACGCCCGTGACAAGGCGGTTCTCTTCGTAGCTGCGGGCCTTGTCCATCTTGTAGGGCCACGTCGCGTCGGGGTCCTTCGCGGTGGCCTCGAAGAACTCCCGTAGGGCGTCGACGGCCATCTTCGAAGCGACCTCGCCCGAGGCGTGTCCCCCCATCCCATCGGCGACGATCACGAGATTCTCGTCGGGAATGATGGAGAAGTTATCTTCGTTGTGCGTGCGCTTCATGCCGACGTTCGTCTCGCCGAACATCTCCATGCGCACGGGTTGACTCGCCACGCTCGTCGCCTCTCGTTCCCTCGATCACGGCTCGCACAACGGAACCACGCGAGAATGGCGGCGAAGCTAGCCCGGACGCTTTCGACGCGTCAACACGCACGCGCATCGCCCCTGCACATCGGTCGCAGCCCTACGGCGCGAAGAAGCGCTCGACGGCCACCGCGAAGGCGTCGCCTCGCTCCACGAAGGGCAGGTGCCCCGCGCCGTCGATCGAGAGGAAACTCCCATGGGGAAGTGCCTCCGCGAGCTCCCGCGACTCGCTCGGGAGAAACGTCCGATCGCTGGCGCCCGCCACCACGAGCACCGGCGCCCGCACCTCGGGGGCCGCGAGGCGCGCGTCCCACCGGAGCACATCTTGGAGAAAGTTGGCGTCGGTGTCGGCGCGGTACACCACGCGCCGAGCCATCGCATCGATCGCGGCGTCGGAGGGCTGCGCGTGCCACCACATGGGCCCGAGCCGCTGGAACAACCGCGGCAGCGAGCGGGCGTCGCGGAGCGTCCCCTGCGCGGTCGTGAGGGCCAGCACGCGGTTCCACCCCGCCTCGCCCAGGGCGTCGCGCGATCGACCCGCCACCGCGCGCACCTGCGCGGCGTCGCGCAGCGGTGACACCAGCACCACGCGACGCACCAGGGCGGCGTGCCGCGCGGCGAAGGCCACGGCCACGGCGGCGCCGAAATCATGGGCGATCACGTCGACGGGGGGATCACCCCGGGCGGCCGCGAGGGCCGCGAGATCGTCGGCCGCGGCCGAGATGGTGTACCCGTCGGCGTCGGGCGGCGCCGACGAGCGCCCGTGGCCCCGAAGGTCGACGTACACGAGCGCCGCGTCGCGCCCGAAGCGGTCCATCGCGGTGCGGAGGTAGGTGTGATCGAGGCCCGGTCCGCCGTGCAGCACGTACCGCACGGGCCGTCGCCGCGCGCCGAGCGCCACGGTGTGGAGCATCACGCCCTCGAGGCGCCACACGCGCTCCGTCGCCGGGTCCGCCGCGCGCTCTCCGCTCGACGCGCGGCACGCGGCCGCGAGGGCGAGCGCGATCACGAACAGTCGTCGACGGAGAGGCAACATCACGGCGGGCAATACCCTCTTTCGGAGCGGCGCACGAGAGTGGCCCATCGCGCCCGCCGGGTGGTAGGAAACAACCGATGTCCGACTCCCCCCGCGACGACCTGACGGAGCTCACCCGCGCGTTCCTCACTCACGTCGCGTGGCAGCGCGAGCTCGGCGCGACGGAGCTCCTGCGCGAAGGCGCGCTCCCCGCGGCGCGCGCGACCCCCGTCGAGGCCGTCGCCGCAACGGTCGCTGCGCCCGTCACGGCACCGGTCGCCCCCGCGCCCATCGAAGTCCCTCCCGCCGAAGCCCCGCCGCGCGCACCCGCGCAGCCGTCCGCCGCGCCCGTCGTCG
>CAISKJ010001739.1 GCA_903885885.1 uncultured delta proteobacterium | reverse complement strand
AGGCGTGGGTCATGGGGGTCATGGGGTAGGCGCCGGTGAGCATCCGGTGGGCCTCCATGGCGGCCCCGAGGGCGGTGCCTCCGTCGTGCGCGGCGGGCTGCACGAAGAGCTCGCGGAGGCCGAGCTCGGCGCGGATGCGCGCGTTCATGCTGCAGTTGAGGGCCACGCCGCCGGCCATGCAGAGGGCGTCGACGGAGCGCCCGCGCAGGAGGCTCCGCAGCAGGGTGATCACGGTGCGCTCGAGGGCCTGCTGCAGGCTCGCCGCGAGGTCTTTGTGCGCCTGCGTGAGCGCGTCGCCGCGCGCCCGACGCGCGCCCCGGTGGTCGAGCTCGGCCTGACGAAAGTGCACGGTGACGTCGCGGAGGTCGCGCGCCGAGAGCACGCGGGAGAAGTCCATCGCGGGGCGGCCGTAGGGCGCGAGGCCCATCGTCGAGCCGGCCCCGCCGGCGCCGAAGCCCAGGAGCATCGTGAGGCTCTCGAACACGCCGCCGATGCTCGTGTCTTCGGTGGCGAGGAGGTCCCACGTGCGGGTGAGCCCCGCGGGGCCGGGCTCGAAGAACGCCGCCGTCTCTCGCTCGCCGCGGCCGTCGACGGTGAACACCGGCGCGCCCTCGAGGCCGCTCACCGCGTAGGCCGAGGCCGCGTGCGCGAGGTGGTGCGGGATGAACGCCATCCGACCCGAGCGGAAGGGGCGCGGCGGCCGACCCGCGTCCGTGGGCGAGTACGTGTTGCGCAGCCGCGCGGGGATGCCGTTGACGGCCACCACGTCGACGTCGTCGAGGGTGATGCCCGCACGCTCGAGCAGCCAGCGGATCGAGCCCCACGGAAACGGCGTGTCGACCGGCAGCCGCGCGTCAGCCATGGTGGTCGCTGCCGCGCGACCGGGGAGGCTCCACCCGTACTGCTTGCGGCGCCGGAAGCGCTCCTCCTGCACCGCGCCGATGACCTCGCCGTCGCGCAGCAGGCACGCACCGTGGTGCAGCAGCGTCGTCGACGCGACGCCGAGGATCGTGAGCCTCCGCCCGAACGCCCGCGGCCGCTGCCAGGTGGGCGGCAGCGTGGCCTCGGGGGCCACCGCGCCGGGCGTCAGCGCGCGGATCCACCCCGATCCTCGCCGTCGCAGCGCGGCGCCGCTCCACGCGAGCGCGGCGTCGTCGGGCTCGTCGGGCGAGGGCAACGTCGGCGCGGGGGCGATCGCGAGCTGCGGGCACTGCTCGACGCACGCGTGGCACGCGCTGCACCGCGCGGCGTCGATGCTCGGGCGCAGCCGCCCGTCGTCGCCCGACGCGACGAGGGTGAGCGCGCCGGTCGGGCAGACCATCGCGCAGCGCGCGCGGCCGTCGCAGCGCTCGAGGTCGACCACCACGGGCGCGCCCGGCGCGCCGACCACGGCGAGGCTCACGGGGCGGTGCGGGGTCGTCACGGCGATCCCGTAGAGCCGAAGGTCCGCGAGGCGGGTGTCCGGCGCGCGCCCCGCGAAGAGCTGTCCGAAGAGCCCCGACGGAGCCTCGCCTGCGAGGTCGTGCCCGAGCGCGCTCAGGGCCGCTGCGCTCTGGCAGAAGGCCAGCACGCCCGACATCAGGTGCTCGGTCGCACCCCACCACCACGCGCTCGCAGAGCACGGAAACTGATCGCCACGGTCGTCGCACACGGCGAGGCCCGCGCCGCCCTCGCGGTCGACGCACACCGCGTCGAGGAGCCGCTGGACCCGCTCGCACCACACGGCGCCCGAGGGGATGTACGATGGGTCGGCGAGCGCGCTCAGGCGCGCCATGACCTCGCCGCGGAGGTCATCGGGCAGTAGGTTGAGCCCCGCCGCGAGGGGCGCGTCGAGATCGCCCGGCCGGCTCGTCGACAGCGCCCACACGCACCGCGCGGCGAGGTACGGCCTGGCGGCGTCCGCGGGGGCTCCTCGCGCATCGCGGCGGTACACGCGCACCACCGCGCCGAGCGTCTCGCAGCGCGCGCGCAGCGCGGCGAGGTATTGACGGTGCGTCGCGTGCGCGTCGAGGAGGTTCACCCCGACGCTCGCGAGGCACACGCCGTCGGGCCGCGACAGCGCACGCACGAGGGCTTCGACGGTGGCGAACGACGGGGCGTCGAGCGACCCATCGGGCGACGGGTCGGGGAGGCGCACCGTGACGAGCGCCGCCACGTCGACCTCCAGCGAAGCCTCAGGGCGAACCCTCGTTGCCGCGGCGAACATCGCGTCGAGCTGCTCCGCGCGCCAGCGCGCCGCGAGGTCGGGCGCGAGCTTCGGGGCGTCGATCTTGAACGCACCGACCGTGAGGGCAAGGGCCGCCGCGT
>CAISKJ010001738.1 GCA_903885885.1 uncultured delta proteobacterium | reverse complement strand
TCGTAACCCCTCTGTGAGCGGAGTCTGTCGTGCCTCGTGGGCTCGTTCTACGCGAGCGTACGGAGGCAACGATGACGAGACGTTCCGCGAAGCAACGATGGAAGCAGTGGACCGAGGCCGAGGCGCGTGCCGCGTTGGCCGCGTGGGAAGACTCCGGTGAGAGCATGGTGGCGCACGCGCGCAAGCTCGGTGTCTCTTCACACCGGCTGTCCTACTGGCGCGCTCGACTCGCGCCCTCGCGTGAGCTCGCCTTCGTGCCCGTCGTCGGGCCTGCGCGCGCCGATGCGTGCATCGTGATCGAGCGCGCGGGCGTCGTGCTGCGTGTTCGCGAGAGCCTCGACCCCGACCTCCTGACGGGGATTCTCTCCGCCCTCGCGCGGGTCGAGGCGCCATGCTGACGCTGCCGCCGAGCACGCGGATCTACATGGCCACGCTGCGCGTCGATGGGCGCAAAGGCATCGACGGTCTGGCCAACCTCGTGCGCTCACAGTTCAAGCAAGACCCCTTCGACGGACACGTCTACGTCTTCGTCACCCGTCGCGGCGACGGGCTTCGTCTGCTCTTCTGGGATCGCTCGGGGTATCTGCTCGTGCTCAAGAGGCTCGAGCGAGGCACCTTCCGCGTGCCCTGGGATGAGCGCGAGGGACCGCCTCGCACCGTCGAGTCCGCCGAGCTCATGCTCATCCTCGAAGGCATCGACCTGCGCGACGCGAAGCGTCGACCGCGATGGACCCCGCGCCCGCGCGCGGCCTGATCTCGTCGAAGAAAATCGACGCGGGCCACGGACTTTTTCTCGCGACCCTCGCGTTGAAGATCACGATGGCGAAGGCGTCCACCGACGACGTGCCGAAGATCACGTCGGCCCTCGGGCCCGACCTGGATGCGGTCGGTCGATTCCTGCGCGAGATGATCGCGAAGGGCGCCATCGTCACGCTGATTCAGGCCGTCGTGGCGCTGCTCGCGCGCATGCGCGACCTCAACACGGACCTGCTGACGAAGCTCTCGCAGAAGCGCCGCGGGCGCCCGCCCACCGAGACGCTGCGGCGGCTGCAACAGGAGCAGCTCCCGCTCTTCGGTCGTCGCAAGAATGACGACGCGAAGACCGATGGCGACGCGACGACCGACGGCGACACGAAGCCCGGCGAGCCTCGCAAGAAGCGCCGCAAGCGCGGGCCCAAGAGCCCTCACAAGCACGGGCGGACGAAGCTCCCCGAGCACCTCCCGCGCAGGCTCGACGAGCATCGTGTGCCCGACAGCGAGCGCGCCTGTCCGCGCTGCGCCGCGGCGATGAAGACCGTGACCTTCAAACGCTGCGAGAAGCTCGAGCTGGTGCCCGCGCACTTCATCGTCGTCGAGCAGCGCCGCGAGGTGGTCGCGTGCTCCAACGCCGCGTGCCACGCGCACATGGCGACGGCCCCCAGGCCCGACGAGATCGTCGACCGCGGCAAGCTCGGCCCCGAGCTCCTGGTGCACGCGCTCGTCGATCACTACCGCGACGGCGTGCCGTGGGAGCGCATGGCGCGCAACGCGCGCGAGCAGGGCGTCACGCTCCCGGCCAACCGGCTCGCGGCCTCGGTGTGGCGCGCCATCGACCTGCTCGACCCCGTGGTGCGCCACATCACGCACAAGACCCTCACCTCTCAGTGCGTGTCCTTCGACGCCACGGGGCTGCCCATCCTCGACGACACGCACCCGCTCGGCATCCGCGCGGGCACGATGTGGGGCCTGATCGGCGACGGCCGCTGGGCGACCTTCATCCCCGCGCCCTCGGGGCACGGCGAGCACCTCAAGAAGCGCCTCGCGGGCTATCAACTCGCCCTCGCCATGTGCGACGCGAGCTCGACCAACAACGTCGTCGAGGGGCCCTGCACGAAGCGCGGCGGCTGCAACACGCACGCGCGCCGTGGCACCGTCGAGGCGCTGCGCGGCGGTGACGAGCGCGCCGTCGAGGGCATCGAGATCTACGCGAAGCTCTTCGCCGTCGACGCCGAGTCCAAGCGCCTCGGCGAGAGCCTCGCGCAGCGCCACGAACGCCGTCTGCGAGAGAGCCGCCCCATCGTCGAGGAGCTGCGCGCGTGGGTCGACGCGCGCCTTGACGACGTCGAGCCCAAGAGCGTGCTCGGCAAGGCCGTGCGGTACATCCGAAACCAGTGGATACGGCTCACGCTCTTCCTGTCCGAGCCTGCTCTGGAGCTCACGAACAACGCGGCCGAGCGCCTGCTAAGAACGCTGGTGATCGATCGAAAAACGTGGCTCTTCGTCGGCAGTGATCAGAGCGCGCAGCGCACCGCGGACGCGCTCACGATCCTGATGACCTGCCAGCACTTCAAGATCGATCCGAGGCGCTACATCCGCGACACCTTGCAGCGCATTTTGAGCGGGATCAAAGACCTCGCCGCGCTCCTGCCCGAGAACTACGTCCCCCTCGAAGCGACCGCGCGCTGACGCTCAGGGGCCGAGGAGCTTCGTCGTCTCGGCGACCTCCTCGGCCTCGCCGACGTCGCCATGAATGGCCTCACGGATGACGCGCTCGGTGACCTCGTGCAGGTGTCGGGTGAGCTCCGCCGAGAGCGCCTCGAACTCGGGCCAGAGCGTGCGGCGCTGGAAGGCTTCGGGCGCGCGCAGCATGACGGTGCTCGATCGCTGTCGGTACACGCGGTAGGGCCGAAGTCCGTAGCGTCGACAGAGGGCGACGAAGAGCATGCGCTCCCAGGGGTCGGGCAACGAGTAGGAGAGGGCCACATCGGGCTCCCTGGCGCGCTCGTCGTCGAGGCGCGCCTTGATGCGCTCGGCGGCCGCCCGCGCGGCGTCGCGCTCGCCCTCCGTCGTCGCCCCGGCGTGCAGCGCCTCGATCTTGCGGAGCTTGTCGAGGAGTGCGGCAACATCCATCACGCGCGTAACGGTAGCGCGTCTCGCGGGCTCGGCGCGCGCCGCCAACCACGGCCACCGGCGACGCTCAAGACTCCCCTCACGAAGGGGTTACAGCGCATCGGCGGCGTCGCTCGCGTCGTCGGCGTCGCTCCCGTCGTCGGCGTCGAGCGCATCGAGCGCGTCGGGCGCGTCGTCGGCGTCGAGCGCATCGGGCGCATCGGGCGCATCGAGCGCGTCGCGCACGTCGTCGGCATCGCCAACGTCGGATCGCGGCGCGTCGAGGGGCGGCACCGCCCCCGCCGGGTGGTTGAGCGAACACCCGACCCCGAGGAGCGACGTGAGCACGAGCGCTTCGATCGAGCCCCTCTTCATTGGATCATCGTGCGGGGTGATTTTCGCACGCGTCAATTCACCCTATTTGCACAGTGCTTACAGCGCTTGCGCACTCTCACGACATCGCGTCACCGCTGTGCATGCGCTGCGCAGCGGGGTGTCACCATCGTGCGCAGCGGGCCGCGCGGGCGCTGTGATTTCCGCAGTGATCACTGTGCCTTTGCGCAACGGCGCGCGCGGCGTCGATCGTGCTTTGTGAGCGGCGATCTCGACGAATTGTTCTTTTGTGAGTTCGCCTTGTGACATCTCATCGGGCATCGAAGGCGCAGCGCGCGTTTTGTGTCTACTCGGCTGGAGGTTGGGAATGGGTTCGAACTCGAGACGCCCGTCGTACGGGTTGTTGTTCCTCGTGCTCGCGGGCGTCGCGTGCGCCGACGACGAGGGCGCCACGCCCGCCGACGCCTCCTCCGATGGGCCGCCTGATGCCGTGATCGCCGACGCGTTGATCGCCGACAGCGCTGCGCCCGACGCGCTCGCGAGCCCTGACGCGATCGTGAGCCCCGACGCGGCGACCACACCCGACGCGATCGTGAGCCCCGACGCGGCGATCACGCCCGACGCGCTCGCGAGCCCCGACGCGGCGACCACGCCCGACGCGCTCGCGAGCCCCGACGTGGCGACGACGCCCGACGCGGCCCTCGTCGATCGCGCGGTGGCCGACGTGGTGCGCCCCGATGCGACGACGCCGCCCGATGCGGGCTGCGCGGGCTCGGCGCCGGTGGTCGCGGTGACGGCGCCCGCAGCCGACGCGATGATCGAGACGTGCACCGCGACGGGCATGCGCGTCGACTATGATTTCCGCGCGACGGTGACCGCCTCGGGGGCGGTGCGCCAGGTGACCGCGCAGTGGCGCACGCCCGACGGGGCCATCGCGCCGCCGCCGCCGCCGCCGCTCACGGCCGCGCCCTACGTGTGGCGCCGCCAGGTGGGCGGCATGATGGTCGACGTGCCGCCGCTGTCGATCCTCGGCGGCGCGCTGCGGGGCACGTGGCACTTCGACGTGACGGCCACCGACGCGTGCGGGCGCGTCACCACCGCGTCGCAGCCCTTCTCGCTCATCTTCACGAACCGTCGCTGCCCCAACCCCTGAGACTGGAGTCACCGTGTCGCACATGTCTCTTCACGCGCGCCGCGCCGCGCGCTCGGCGCTCCTCTCGATGGCGCTGCTCCTGGCGGCCGCCGCGGGCGCCACCGAGGCCCGCGCGCAGGGCGTGTGCCGCTGCAACAACGGCTGCCACGCCTACCCCGGCCAGTGCGTTCAGGGAGGCTCCACCGGCGGCTGCGAGGCGGGCTACGCGCCCTTCTGCGACAACCGCAGCGGGAGCTGTCCGCGCACCGGCTGGGTGTCGTGCAGCGGGGCCTGCACCTGCGTGCGCATCCCCGGCTACGACGCCGGCGCCCCCGACGCGCCCGCTCCCCTCGACGGCATGACCGCGTCGCCCGACGGATCGGCTACGCCCGACGGATCGATCACGCCCGACGTTGTGGTGCCCCTCGACGGCCTCACGGTGCTCGACGTGCCCACACCCCTCGACGCCCCGCCGTGCGAGTGCCCCGGCGGCGTCTGCGTGGCAGGGCGCTGCGTGCGCGACCGCTGCTCGTATCAGCCCGAGCTCGGCTTCATCTGCACGCGGGCCGACACCGTGTGCCGCGTCGTCGAGGGCGAGCCCTGGTGCGTGCCCGTGTGCCTCGGCGTCACCTGCGCGGCGGGCGAGTTCTGCGACGAGACCACGGGCGACCAGTGCGTGCGCGACACCTGCGCCACCACCACCT
>CAISKJ010001737.1 GCA_903885885.1 uncultured delta proteobacterium | reverse complement strand
TCTCCGTGTGCTCCCGCGTGAGCGCATTACGCGCTTCGTAGGCCGCTTCGCCGAGCAGCCCGTGCCGCGCGCCGTGCTCGACCCCGTGCTGTCGGCCTACGTGCGCGCCTTCAAGGTCGACCTCGACGAGGCCGAGGTGCCCGCCGACGGCTTCGCGAGCTTCAACGACTTCTTCACCCGCAAGCTCCGCGACGGCGTTCACAGCGTCGACGCCGACCCCGACGCGGTGGTGTCACCGGCCGACGGTCGCCTCGACGACGCGGGGCCCGTCGACGCCTCGAGCCGCTTTCTCGTGAAGGGTCAGACCTACGACGCCGCGGAGCTCCTCGGGAGCGCCGCCGAGGCCGAGCGCTACCACGGCGGCCGCTACGCCATCGTGTACCTCTCGCCGCGCGACTATCACCGCGTACATTCGCCCGTCGACGGCGTGGTTCGCGCGGTGCGCCACATGCCGGGCACGCTCTACCCGGTGAACGCGATCGGGGTCGAGCACGTGCCGCGGCTCTTCGCGCGCAACGAGCGGGTGGTGGTGCACCTCGAGACCGAGCGCTTCGGAGACGTCGCCGTGGTCTTCGTGGGCGCCTTCATCGTGGGGCGCATCACGCTCACCTTCGACGGCCCATCGCGGCCGCCGCACGGGGGCGAACCCTCCGAGCGCGTGTACGACGCCTCCGTGGCGCCGCGCTTCGCGCGCGGCGATGAGCTCGGCGCGTTCCTGCTGGGTTCGACCGTCGTGATGATGTTTCCGAAGCCCGAGGCGGGCGTGTGGCGCGACGATCGCGACGCCCCCTTCGGCCCGGTGCGTATGGGCCAGCCGATCGCATGGCGCGCGGGGGAGTGACGGGCTGATGGACAGCAACGCGCCCCGTCCGCTCGAGAGCGATCCCCCTCCGACTGACAACGGCGCGGCCCGCGCGCCCCGCGTCAGCCGCCACAAGCTCCGCCTGCCGAACGACCTTACGAGCATGGACGCACCGGACGATACGTTCTCCCCCGATGAGGCCGCGGTCACCGATCGCGCGACGGGGCCCTCGCCGACGATGCCGTCGGCAACGCCCGACGCCGTCGATGCCGCCGCGCTCGACCTGTACGCGCCTCTGATCCCACGGGCGTCGGCGGTACCGGGCGAGGTCGAGGTCACCCTCGACACCACCAACGCGGTGTCGCTCGCGCCGCCTACCATGCCCGCGCCCGCGGTCACCGAGCACGCGCACCCCGTGAGCTCGGGCAGCATGCGCGTCGTCCGTCGGCGCGTGCGCGTCATCGGCGCCGAAGACCCGGCGGTGAGCCTGACGCCCGCGGCTCCGCCCGTCGCTTCGTTGGAGCCGCCCGCCGCGCCGCTCCCGCTCGTCACGCCCCTCGCGAAGCTCCCCGACCTCGGCTTCGACCTCTCGGGCGAAAACCCCGCCGAGGGCTCTCGCGACCCCGACAACACCCCCACGGTGCCGCGCCTCGACGACCTCGTGCCCGCCGAGCCCGCAGCGACCCCCTCGCAGCGCGTCGTCACCCCTCCCCCGGTGCCCGCGGCGACGCGCTCCGAGCCCGCGGTGCGCCTCGACGAAGCCGTGCCCAAGCGCCCGTCGACCCCGCCGCCGGCGAAGCGTCAGTCGACTCCGCTGCCCTCTGCCGTGATGCCGCCCACACCCGCGGCTGCGGCCCCCCTCGCGCCGCCCCCGTCGATGCCGCCGCTGCCGGTCTCGACGCCCGCCGCGGTCGCGCCGCCTGCGCCCCCTGCCGCGGCCGCTGCGCCCCCTTCCGTGGCCGCTGCGCTTGCGATCCCGGCCACGCCCGCGATCCCGGCCGCGCCGGCGATCCCCGCCGCACCGGCGCAGGCCTCGGTAGCCGTCGGGGGCCCGCCGCCGGTGCCGACCACCGCGCGGCCGTCGATGCCGCCGCCCCGCCTCGACGCGCCGAGGCCCCTCACGGCTCCCGTCGACGAGAGCGCCGAAGACGAGAGCGTCGAGATCTCCCTCGATGAGCACGCCGACACGCACGTGACGATTCCTTCGTCGATGCCGCCGCGCGGCGTCGATCCGTCGCTCGCGCTGCTCGACGAGCTGGCCGAGCTCGGCCACGCGACGCCTGTCGAGTCCGTCGACCCCGACGCGATCGAGCATGTCGAGACGGGCGCTGCCCGCGGGTCTTCGATGCCGCCGCCGCCGCCGCCGCTCAACAAGGGCGCGTCGGCTTCGCTCAAGGTCACGGGCGGCGCGACCGTGCCCGACATCAAGGCCCGGCGGCGTCGTGCCTGGTGGGAGGAGCTCTTCAACGAAGACTACTTCCGCACGGTCGAGAAGCTCACGCCCGAGCAGGTGCAGACCGAGGCCGATTGGATCGAGAACGCCCTCGGTGTTGAGGCCGGCGCGTCGATTCTCGACGTGGGCTGCGGCGCGGGGCGTCAGGCCATCGAGCTGTCGCGCAGGCGCTACGACGTGACCGCCGTCGACCTCTCGATGGCCATGCTCACGCGGGCCTCGGAGGCCGCGCAGGAGGCCGGCGCGCGCGTCGCCTTCACCCAGTGCGACATGGTCGCGATGGACTTTCACGAGCGCTTCGACGCGGCCTACTGCGTGGGGAGCTCCTTCGGGTTCTTCGACGACCCGCGCAACGCCGAGGTCGCGCGGCGCGTTCACCACGCGCTCAAGCCCCACGGCACGCTGCTGCTCGCGGTGCTCAACCGCGACCATGTGATTCAGCACCAGCCCGCGATGTCGTGGTTCGAAGGCGACGGCTGCGTGTGCATGGAGGAGTCGTCGTTCAACTTCATTACGTCGCGCATCAACGTGAAGCGCACGATGATCTACGACGACGGCCGCCAGCGTGAGTTCGAGTACTCCATTCGCCTGTACTCGCTGCACGAGCTCGGGCAGGTGCTGCACGAGGCGGGGTTTCGCATCCTCGAGGTGTCGGGGCACACCCGCACGCCCGGGGCGTTCTTCGGGCCCTCGTCGCGCGAGCTTATCATCCTGGCGCAGAAGCGTGCGCCCGAGGTCGTCGACCTGGGCAACGGCGACGGCGCGTCGGAGTCGACGCGCCCGCAGTGATCGCAGCTCAGTTGGCGGGGTAGGCCGTCCAGCCCGTGGTCCAGTTGGAGGCCGCGCCGGGCGGCACCGCGCCCACGTACGTGACCGCTTCGAAGAACCCGTCGGCGGGCGGCGTCGCGGCCCCGCTCGTGGCGGGCGACGCCGCGGCGGGCGCGAACTCGGGCGCCGTGCCCACGTAGGCCGGGAGCATCGGGTCGACGGTGCGGTTCATGCGCGCGGGGCCGGTAAAGAAGGCCTCTTCGTCGAACATGTCGGCGCCGTTGTCGGCGAACTGGGCGCCCGCGGGGTTGTTGCCGAAGAAGATCGAGCTGTTGGCGAAGAGGCGCGGGGTGGCCGCCTGCGCGAAGGCGATGGTGGGCGTGTCGCGCAGGTCGATGGCCTGCGTGGGGTAGCCCGTCATGATGACGTTGTGCAGGCGCCCCGCGGTGCCCCGGCGCATCACGCCGCCGCGGTATCCGACGGTCACCATGTTGGCCGATGCCGGGCCGCGGAAGGTGGCGTTGTAGATGAGCGGGTCGGCGATGGGCGTGGCGCCGAACACGCGGGGCTCGTTGTCGGCTTCGAAGCCGTTGGGGTCGGCCTCCGTCGAGGTCGTGGGCGAGTGCACGGCGACGAACTGGGCGCGGCCGGTCCAGCCGAAGTCCCAGTCGAGGCCGTCATCTTCGGCGTTGGCGATCACGATGTGCTTGAGGTCCACGGTGCCGCCGAAGATCTCGATGCCGTCGTCGGCGCTCGAGAGCACCTCGACGTAGTCGATGGTCGTCGCCCGCCCGCAGCCGCCCATGGTGAGTCCGTTGAGCTCGTTGTTGGTCGAGAGCTCGTAGCCCGGAAACTCGATGCGCACGTAGCGCAGCGTGCCGCAGTTGTGGTCGTCGTTGCTGCCGCCGTAGCGCGCACGGCCGTCGGTGGGCGGAATGCCCTCGATCTGGTTGGTGCCGGGCGTCCCCGTGACGCCGCCGTCGCCGTCGGAGTTGGCGCTGTTGATGCGCGCGCTGCCGAGCAGCACCACGCCGCCCCACTGCGCCGAGCGGCGCATGCCCGCCGGCTGATTGCTCGTGAACACGATGGGCTGCGCGGCCGTGCCCTGCGCGTCGACGCGCCCCGTCGTCGCCACGACGAGGGCCGCGCGCGTGCTGCCGCCCTTGATCACCGTGCCCGGCGTGATGCGCAGCGTGCCGCGCATCACGAACACGCCGTCGCCGCCGAGCACGTGCGTGCGCGTGCAGTCCCAGGTCTCGTCGGCGGTGATGTCGCCGGTGTGCACGAGCTCCGGCGCGCCCGTCGGGCAGCTCACCGTCGCGGCGTCGGAGGGCGCGTCCGGCGAGGCGTCGGGCGCGCTCCCATCGGCGGGCGATGTGTCAGACAATGTCACATCGGCAGCGCTCGCGTCGGGTGCGCTCGCGTCGGGGGTGACGGTGACGTCGGGGCTGGCGGTGACATCGGGGGAGACGGTCACGTCGGGCGTGGCGGTGACGTCGGCGGCGGCGTCGCCGGTGCTCATGCGATCGACGTTGTTGTCGTCGCTGCAGGCCTGAATCGAGAGGGCCGCGAGGGCGGCGCCGAGCGCGGTGAGTCGATGGGGGTGAGCGAGCTTCATGCGAGTCTCCGGTGGTGGCCGCGGCGAGGTCGCGCGGCCTTCGCTCGGAGTTGTGCGCCCCGTCGGTGACACCCGCGGGGCGTAGCCACGATGTGATCGCAACTCGCGCGTGACGCGCGTGACACGCGCGTGGTCAGTACGTGAATGCGAGGCGCAGCGAGACGTTGGTGGCCGGTGTCTGCCTCAGCACGACGAGGTCGCCCTGACGCAGCACCACGGCTTGATACGCGAGGTTGCGCGCGGTGAGGCGCAGCGCGAGGTTGGGTCGCACGACCCAGTCGACGACGGCGTCGAGCTGGTGCAGCGGGTCTTGATACACGTCGGGGATGCCCTCGCGACCGACGTCTTCGACGCGCGCGCCGAAGGCGTTGTAGAAGACCGTGGCGGAGAGGGGAAAGCCCTCGCGGCCGAGGGTGAGCGTCGCGTTGGCGAGCACCGGCGACTGGCCCATGAGCGGCCGCTCCGCGGCGTTGCCTCCCTCGGTGACCACGCGCGACCAGCTCAGGGTGACGTTGGCGCCCACCTGCACGAAGTCGAGCGCGCGCGCGATGCGGCCGAGGCTCAGGCGCGCTTCGAACTCGCCGCCCACGGTGTCGGCCGAGGCGGCGTTGTAGAACGACACGTTGGCGTTGTTGAGCTCGAGGCGCTGCTCGATGGGATCTTCGAAGCGCTTGTAGAACGCCGTCGCGGCGACCACCTCGGTGGCGCCGGGGAACCACTCCCAGCGCAGGTCGGCGCTGTGAATGGTCGACGAGCGCAGCGACGAGAGGCCGTACACGAGGCGCGTGCGGATGAAGTCGAAGTACGGCACCGTGGCGAGCTCGCGCAGGAGCGGACGCGCCACCGTGGCGCCGTAGGCGGCGCGGAGGTTCATCGTGGGCGAGAGCGCGAGCGTGGCGCTCACCGCGGGGAGCGGCGTCACGTCG
>CAISKJ010001736.1 GCA_903885885.1 uncultured delta proteobacterium | reverse complement strand
CGTGCGCA
Organism: uncultured delta proteobacterium; assembly: GCA_903885885.1. Lineage (GTDB taxonomy): Bacteria > Myxococcota_A > Polyangia > Polyangiales > CAISKJ01. Next base: position 1,735 of record CAISKJ010001736.1, on the reverse strand, counting down.
TCGCCAACCGCGCCGTGTACGAGTGGGACCACACCCACCACGACTGGACCGAGCTCGACGCCGCGAGCGAGATCACCGACCGCTGCTTTCGTGTACCCGTGCCCGTGCGCGCGCTCGTCGATCGCGTGCTCGCCGACGACACCGTCGCGAAGGCGCTCCTCGCGTCGCGCAACGGCGTAATCGAGCGCGAGCTCGCAGCCCGCGAGGCCCGCGGTGTGCTCGAAGGCAAGGCCGCAGCGCTCGCAGCCGCGGTGCTGCGCGTGCTCGAACGACGTGGCCTCGCCGTCACCGACGGCGACCGCGCGCGCTTCTCCCGCTGCGTCGAGTCCGCCACGCTCGTGCGCTGGCTCGACCTCGCCGTCACCGCGACACACACGGGCGATCTCTTCGAGCGGTGACACCGCGCGCGGCCAACGTTGCCGGGCGCGCGGCCAACGTTGCCGTTCGCGCGGCCAACGTTGCCGTTCACGGGTGAGCGCCTCGTCGCGCGGGGTCATCGCCGATCGCAGACGCTACGCGCACCGCCGGCCCCCCCTGGCAGAGCAATCACTACGCACGGACACAGGGTGACCGTCGCTACGTCCTGAGCGCAGTGTCAACGCGCCCGCCCTCCGCATCGTCCCTCGCGAACACAAAGCTCTCCGCCGCGCGCGTGAAGCACGCCTCGACGGCGTCGTCCGCGGGCGCATCGGCGCGCAGTGTGAGGGTGAGCACCGCGATGCGCCGCGCCTCGAAGAAATACGCCTGACGCTGCGTCAGGTCCTCTCCCTCCTCGTGCGTGAAGCGATAGCGGAGGAGGCCCACCGCCCCATCCCCCACGTCAGGCGCACGCGCCTCGAGCGACACGAAGCCCGGGAGCATCTCCGCGAGCAGGTGCTGCTGCGTCGCGAGGTACTCCGCGGGCGTACGGCCCTCGAGAGGCACGTCGCCGCTGAGCACGATCGAGCGGCGAAACACAGGCGGCGCGTCGGCCGCGGGCGGCGCCCCCTCGACCACACCCACCTCGCCCAGGAGCGTCCAGCCGTCGGGGGCCTCGAAGCTCCCCACGCGCGTCTCGCAGCGGCTCACGCCACACCTCCGTCGAACACACGCGCCGTGAGCGAAAGGGCCCCCGCCGCCACGACCAGCTCCTGCTGCGCGGGCGCCATGAGCTCCGTCGGCAGCGCGAAGAGCACCTCGCCGTCGCGCTCGATGGGCTCGCGTACTTCCTCAGGCAGCGCCGCGCGGTCGTACAGCACGCACCACCCGAGCGCGAGCGCGAGCGCGTCGACGGAGACCTCCCGCGGCGCGTCGGGCGCGAGGGGCTCGCGCGTGAGGTCGAGCCACGGCCCCGCCTCGCAGAGCGGCAGCGCGAGCTTCACCTCCGTCGCGTGCGAGGCCCCCGGCGCGAGCAGCCGCGCGAGGGGCGGCGCGACCTCGTGCGCCAGCACCTCCGCGGGGCACGGAACCAGCGCCCGCGACAAACGCACCCGCGCGCCCTCGAGCGTGACGTCCATCCAGTCGCGGTCGCCGTCGGCGTCGCGATCGAAGAGCAGCACCTCGAGGGCGAAGGGGTTCGTCACCACGTAGCGCAGCACGAGGGCCTCGCCGTCGCCCTCGGGCACGCGACGCGCGCTCACCGCGACGCCCAGCGTGGCGGTCACGGGCGCCTCCCCGGCACGGCGCGACCGTGCGCGGCCTCGTCGGCGAGCTCGACGCCACGCGCGAGCTGCTGCGCCGACGCCGCGCCGCCGGG
>CAISKJ010001735.1 GCA_903885885.1 uncultured delta proteobacterium | reverse complement strand
TCGAGAGGCGCTCGGCGGGCGTGAGCGCGGCCCACCCCTCGGCGACGAGCGCGGTGAGCCCCGCGGGGGGGAGCGTCCAGCGGTAGTAGCCGCGCGCGTCGGCGTTGGGCATCACCCACGCGGGGCACGCGCCGGCGCCCAGCGAGACCTCGCCGCGCGGTCCGTCGACGAGCGCGCACGCGGTGGCCGTCGAGGCCCCGTCGGGGTAGCGCACGCACACGGGCACGGCCCAGGGGCCGCCCTCGTGCTGCGCGCCCGCGGGGAGCGCGTAGCGGCGCTGCGTGAGGGTGACCTTGCGCGCGCCGCCCTCGCACACGACCTCGGCGGCGAGCGTGGGCACGCCGGGGCGCTCGATGAAGCTGCGCAGGGTCGCGTCGAGGGGTCGGTCGGGCGACGCGGCCGAGAGCGCGCTGAAGAGGTCGGCGCTCACCGCGGTGCCGTGCTCGTGCGCGCGGAGGTACCCGCGGATGGCGTCGCGGAAGGGGTCTTCGCCGATCCAGCGCTCGAGCATGCCGAGCACGGCGGCGCCCTTCTGGTAGATAATGGCCGACGAGCCGCCGCGGAGGTCGTCGTCGGCGTTGATCTCGCGGCGGATGGGCACGGCGGTCGAGAGCGCGTCGGCGCCCATCGCGTTGTGAACGCCCGCGATGAGCTCGGTGGCCGCGTGGTGCTGGGGAAACACCGCGTGCGTGGCGCGCGTGCCCATCCACGTGGCGAAGGACTCGTTGAGCCAGATGTCGTCCCACCAGCGCAGGGTGACGAGGTTGCCGAACCAGTGGTGCGCGAGCTCGTGGGCGAGCACCGAGTCGACGCCGCGCATCTGATCGACGGGCGCGTCGGGGCGCACCAGCAGCCGGGGCTCGCGAAAGGTGATGGCGCCGGCGTTCTCCATCGCGCCCGCGGCGAAGTCGGGCACCGCGATGAGGTCGAGCTTGGGGTACGGAAACGCGCGGTCGAAGTAGCGCTCCATCATGGCGACGAGGGGCGCGGTGTCGTCGAGGGCGCGCTGCAGGTAGCGCCCCCTGCCCCGCGCGGCGACGCCGCGCCGCGGGAGCGGCGTGGCGCGCACGGCGTTGGGCGCGATGGGCGCGGCCTCGACCACCTCGAGGGGCCCCACGGCGAACGCGAGGAGGTACGTCGGGAGCGCCTCGGTGACGGCGAAGCGGTGGGCGCGGCGGCCGTCGCCGCGGTCGGCGGCGGACACCTCGGCGGTGTTGGTGATGGCGCGGTCGTCGCGCGACGTCACCACGGTGATGTCGAAGGGCGTCTTGAAGCGCGGCTCGTCGAAGCAGGGGAACGCGCGCCGCGCCGACAGCGCTTCGAACTGCGTGAACGCGTAGGCGTCGCCGCCGCTCTCGACGCGGTAGAGGCCCTCGAGCTGGCGGTTGAGCGGGGCCGCGAAGGTGAGCCGGAGGGTCGCCGGGCCCATGGCGATGGGCGCGTCCCAGCGCACCGAGGCGACGCCGTCGCGCTGGCCGGGCACCCAGCGCGCGGCGACGACCTCACCGTCGGGGCGCAGCACATCGACGCGCGACACGTCGAGCCCCTGACCGTGGAGCCACACGCCGTCGCGCGGAGCGTGGAGCGTCACGTCGATCTCGACCTCGCCGCGGAAGCGCCCCTGCGCGGGGTCGATGTCGAGCGTGAGGCGGTAGTGGGTCGGCGTGACGCCGCCGGGGAGCCGACCCACGGGCTCGGCCTCGAGCGGCGCCGTGTCGAGGTGCAGCGGCCACATGGCGATGGGCCCCGGCCCCTCGACGCGTTGGGGCGCGGCGCACCGCGCGAGCAGCGTGAGGATCACCGTCGAGAGCGCGCGCGTTCGCATCGCGCGAGGCTATCGCGGCGAGCGCGCCGGGGGGCACCTTTCACCACACGCGGGCGGCGCTTTGGGGCGCCCGGGGCTTCGTCGCCGTGTTGATTCCGCGGCGCGGCCCCGATAACGTTTCACCCTGCGCCGCGCTGGCGCCGTTAAAGGAAATCGATGAGCACTCGCACCAACGTTCGCCCCCGCAGGGCCGCCATCCGCGCGCGTGACGCGTGGTCGCGGGGCATGACCCTCATCGAGCTCATGATTGTGGTGGTGATCGTCGCGATCCTCGCGGCCGTCGCGGGCCCCATCTACGCGCGGCATCGGTACAAGGCCCTCGCGATCGAGGCCTCCGAGGTGCTTGCGCAGGTGGTCAACGCGCAGGAGGCGTACCGCGCCGAGTTCAACATGTACTCCGACGCCTCGAACGACCCGGGGCTCGCCGCGCCCCTCACCAACGGCGCCTCGGGCGCCCCCGGCGCGTGGTGGCCCACGCTCGGAGCTCCCGCCGCGGCGGCGACGGGCCAGGTCGATTTCTACGTCGGGCTCCCCGCCGCGTGGAACCAGCTCGGCGTGCGTCCACGGCAGATGGTTCGGTACTCGTACCAGACCATCGCGGGCAACCCCGGCGTGACGCCCGCGGTCGGCGCGAGCGGCAACCTCGGTTACAGCACCCTCCCCACGGCGCAGCAGGGCCAGTGGTTCTACGCGGCGGCCTCGGGCGACCTCGACCGCGACGGCATCTACTCGCGCTTCGAAGTCTCGTCGCTCTCGCGCGAGCTCACTGTCGTGGGCGTAGACACCGAGTAGCGCGCGGGGCCTCCGATGTCCTCCTCTCGCGGCATCGCCGAGATGGTGCGCGGCGTTCTCGCCGACGCCGACCTCGACCCCGAGGTGCGCGCCCTCGCCGTCGAGCGCATCGAGGCGCGCCTCACGCAGCGAGCCCTCGCTCACCTCGGCGAAG
>CAISKJ010001734.1 GCA_903885885.1 uncultured delta proteobacterium | reverse complement strand
GCGAGAACGCGCTGCGCCTCGTCCTCCGCGTGGCGCCGCGCCATGAACTGCCCCACGCGGTCGCCCACGGCCACGAGCATCGCGCGCAGCTCGTCGTCGAGCACGGGCCCCTCGACGCCCGCGAGCGAGAGCACCTCGATGACGCCCGTGACCTCCGCGCGGTGCACGATCGGAAACGCGACCCCCTGCGCGAAGCCGCTCCGCGCCGCCGCAGACTCGTGCGGCGAGCTCAGGTCGAGAGCGCCGCGGACGCGCGCCTCGCCGACGCCCCACACCTCCCCGAGGAGGCCCAGGCTCCGCGGCAGGCGGAGGTCGCGCGCGCTCTCGGCGAGCGCGACGGCGCGCGGGTCGTTGCTCCACATCGCGACGGCGCGCAAGGTGTCGGCGCCCGGCTCGACGCGCCAGATGGCCCCGAACGCGCCCCCAAGCACGCCCGCGACGCTCGCGAGCACGCGAGGCCCCGCGTCGCGCAGGGCGTCACACTCGGCGAGGGCGGTGCTCACGGCGACCTCGGCGAGGCGCCGCTGCTCACGCAGTGCGATCTCGTGCTCGCGCGCATGCATGCGCGCCAGGCGCCCGCGAACGTCGCGGAGGATCACCGAGTAGTGCACCCTCCCATCGACCACGACGCGACCGATGGAGGCCTCGAGCGGCACCTCGGAGCCGTCAGCGTGAAGCCCGCTGACCGTGCCGAGCGCGCTCTTCGCGCGGCTCGTCGCGCCCGACCTCCCGAAGGCGTGCATCCATCCCTGATGCGCGACCCTGAAGCGCTCGGGCAGGAGCACGTCCATCGAGCGCCCGAGGAGGTCCGCCGCGCTACGCCCGAAGAGCGCCTCCGCAGCCGGGTTGAAGAGCTCGACGCGGCCGCCATCGTCCACAACGACAACGGCATCCATCGACGACTCGACGATGCGCCCCAGCAGCGGCTCACGCTCCGCGCGCGAAGAAACCGGGGCTTCATTCAGAGCGACGAGGGGCTGTGAGTCCAATTACGGCACCGGGCAGAGAGGCGACGCGCCGACGCGCGCGCGAGGGCAGCGCGTCCACCCTCACGATACCCTCTGTGTAAACCGTGCGCGACTCCAGCGCCATCGGGCGAAAAAATCCACGAAAACACCGCCGGCGCCGAAGCCCAAACTGGCTCGATGGGGCGCGAGGAGGAGCGCGCGAACCGTCTGGCAACAGGCCCCGAAGCGGGGTACGGTCTGGCCCGCTCGGCGCCGTGAAATCACCGCGGATGCCGGGGTCATCGGAGGATTGGCCGAGTGGTTTAAGGCGGCGGTCTTGAAAACCGCAGACGGGGGAACCCGTCCGGGGGTTCGAATCCCTCATCCTCCGCAAGTGGCTTGTTTTCAGGGCCTTCACGCAGGTGGTCCCTACACCGCCCTCGCGCGCCCCCGAGCGGTCCGAGAAACCGCCGCCTCGCCTCGAGCCGCGCGCCAATTCACTTCAAAACAAGTGGTTTGGCGTGAAAGCACAGCGCGGCGAACGGCCGCCGGGGCGATGCGCAACAGCCTCAGATTCAGCAGAGATTCGTAAGAGGAAGACGCGCCAGACGCCTCTCTTGCGGGGGCGCTTCATGCGGCCGACGGGAGAACCTTCACCGT
>CAISKJ010001733.1 GCA_903885885.1 uncultured delta proteobacterium | reverse complement strand
GGCCGCGACGGCCGTGCATCGCCCCGCCTCGGCGCGCACGCTCACCTCGCGCGTCTCGCCGGGCACGAGCGGGTGCTGCGCCCCGCGGCCGTTGGCGTCGGCCGTGGGCGCGTAGCCCATCGCCGTGAGGTCGCGCGCCACCTGCGGCGCGGTCGCGTCGAGCGACTCGGCGCGCGCGCCCCAGGCGAGGCGCTCGCCCAGCCACAGCGCGCTCGCGCCGCCCAGCGTGGCGGCGTCGGCCGAGAAGGCCTGCAGCACCACCGTGCCCGGCCCGGTGACCGCGCGCACCTCGACGGAGAGGGGCCCCGACACGGCGGGGCAGAGCTGCAGCACGGCGTCTTGCGCGGGGCGCTCGTCGCGCGCGATGAGCTCGCCCTGCGCGTCGTACACGGCGAGGTTCACGTCGCGCACCGAGGCGTCGGCCACGGCGGCGACCGTGTAGCAGCGGTCGGGCGTCACCACGAGGGGGACGCGCACGGCGCCCGCCGCGGGGTAGTCGGTGCGCGTGGGCTCGCCCGATGGGGCGAAGCCGCGACGCGCGATGCCGTCGCGCAGCTCGTTGATGCGCCGCTCGATCTCCGAGCGCTCGCCGCCCGCGCCGGGCGCCGTGGCGGGGTGTCCGCCGACGACGTGCGCGACCTGGTTGAGGCCCGCGCGGTCGGTCACGAAGGCCGCCACGAGGTAGGCGCCGTTGCCCTCGTAGGCCTCGAGCACGTGGTACACGCGACGCGGCGTCGACGCGCACAGCTGCACGGTGGGGTGCGGGTCGGTCTCGACGTCTTCGACGAGCACGTCGCCCGACGGGTCGAAGAGGTGCGCGTCGAGGTCGCGCACCCCCGTGGTGCCGAGCGCCACGAGGGAGAGGCACGCGTTGGCGGGCACGTCGATGGGCGTGGTGACCGACGCCGCGTGCGTGATGTATCCGTGCGCCACGACGCCCAGCAACCGGACCGGTGCGCCGCCGCCGAGCTGCTGCTCGATCTCGCGGAGGCGCGCGACGAGCGGCGGCGACGGCGCGCTCGCACCCTGCGCAGCGCCGCCCGACGAGGCCGCGCTCACGGGCACGAGCGTCGCGGGGGTGGCGCGCTGGCAGGCCGCGAGGGCGAGCGCGAACGACAGAACATTGCGAGCTTTCACGGTGCAGCACTCCCGCTCTCGAAGGCCTGAAACACGTACTCGCCGCGGCCCGCCTGCGCGCGCACGTTGGCGGTCACCGCGCGGTCGCGGCGCGCGCAGTGGTACACCACGGCGCGCTCGCGCTCGTTGGTGTCGGCGGCCAGCACGGCGCCCTCCTCGTCGCTGAGCCACAGGTCGAGGGCCGCCACGCGCTCGTCGCCCGCCGCGCCGAACACGTAGCAACGCCCCGCGCGCAGCGTGACCGGGAACGGCAGCACCGTGCCCACCCACGCCGCGCCGCGGAGCGCGTCGCCGACGGGCGTCATGGCGCGCCGCGCGGCCTCGCCGGCCACCTCGAGCGCGCGCGCCCGCTCGACGCCCTGCACGTCGTCGCCGATGCGGTGCTCCACCGCGGCGGAGATCTCGAGCAGCTCGACGGCCCACTCGCCGGAGCCCGAGAACATGCGCACGTCGAGGGTGTACTCGCCGCCGATCGGGGCGCACAGGCGCAGCGAGGGGCGCGCGTCGGTGGCCACGTCTTGCGCGATCGGCTGGCGCGCGGGCGAGAGGATGCGCAGGTCGAGGTCGTCGACGTGATCGCCGCCGGCGCCCTGCACCACGTAGCAGCGGCCCTGCTCGAGCGTGAGCGACACCTGCGTGGTCTGCTGGTGCTCGAGGCTGCCCGAGCGCGACACGCCCGCGCGGCGGTATCCCTGCCCCGCGAGGCGCCCCGCGAGGCGCTCGAGAAACTCCCGCGCCGACGCCGCGGCGGGGTCGCGGCCCACCTCGGCGCGCGGCACGCGCGGGCCCGCGAAGAGGCTCGTGGGTCGCACGCCGAGCACCTCGTCGAGGGGCGGCGGCACGAGCGGCGGCGCCGCGAGCGTGAGCACCGAGGCCTCGCCCGTGCCCCGCGTGGCCTGCACCCGAATGTGTAATGTTTCCGGGGCTGTGAGGCACACGCGGGCGTAGGGGTGGGCGTCGCGGCGGTCGTCGCGGGCGAGCTCGACGCCGGCGCCGTTCGACACGGCGAGGTCGAGGTCGGAGAAGCCCTCGCGCCCCACGGCTACGAAGCCGAGGCACTGCGGGCGGGCCACGTCGACGTCGAAGCTGCGCGCGGCGCCCTCGCGCACGAAGCCCGTCCAACGGTCGCGGAGGGGGCGCGCGTTGCGCTCGCGGAAGGCCTCGGCCACGCGGTCGACGCGGGCCGCGAGCTCGGGCGACGGGGTCGTCGCGGGGGGCGCGACGAGGGGCACCGACTGCGCGCGCGCGGCCCCGGCGACGG
>CAISKJ010001732.1 GCA_903885885.1 uncultured delta proteobacterium | reverse complement strand
GGGCCGTGCTCCGCCCCGACGCGCCCAACCCCTTCGCCGCCCTGCGCCGCGTGTGGGAGCTCGGCTACGCCGTCGACGAGGTGACCCCCGAGGGCTTCGTCGTGCTCGCGCCCGAGGCCACGACGCGCGCCCCCGCACCGTGGTCGCGCACCGTACGACTCTCCGCGAGCGAGGGCCCCATGGTCTCCCTCGCGCCGGGCCTGCCCGTGCACCTCGAACGCGAGCCCGCACACCCGCGCGACCCGCGCGCCGTCCGCGTCGTCACCGCCGACCGCAAGCCCGTGGGCTACGTGCCCCGCGCCCTCGCCGCGACGCTCTCGCAACACCTCGCCAACGGCCTCGCGCACCGCGCCGAGGTCGCGCGCGTCGAGGCCTCGGCCGCGCCCCATGAGCGCGCCGTATACGTTGAAATCACCGAGGAATGATCGGTTCGCGGGCGTTCGGTCTCGACAAACCCGACACCCACCTAAACGATGATTGTCATTCTCGTTTACCCGTAGACGCGTTTGCGATTGTGCAAGCATCCTCCTGCGCATGACGCGTCGGGTGCCTCGCGAAGAGCGTTCTGAGCCTGGTCTCTACGAGGTCGAGCGCCTCGCCGCGCTTCGCTCCTACGAGGTGCTCGACACGCCCGTCGAGGCGTCCTTCGATGCCCTCACGGGGCTCGTCGCGCAGCTCCTCGACGTGCCCATCGCGCTCGTGTCGCTCGTCGACGCCGAGCGCCAGTGGTTCAAATCGCGGCACGGCCTCGCGGTGAGCGAGACGCCGCGCGACGTCGCCTTCTGCGACCACGTCGTGCGCGACGAGGCGCCGCTCGTCGTGACCGACGCGCGCGTCGACCCGCGCTTCGCCGCCAACCCGCTGGTGCTGGGCGACCCGGGCGTGCGCTTCTACGCGGGCGTGCCGCTGCGCGACCGCGAGGGCTACGTGCTCGGCACCCTCTGCGCCATCGACCGCGCGCCGCGCGAGCTCACGGACCGACAGCGCGAGGCGCTCGCGTGCCTCGCCGAGCAGGCCGTGGCGCTCCTCGAGCTGCGGCGCGTCGAGCGGCACCTGCGCGACGAGCGCGCGGCCCTCATGGCGCACAAGCGCTTCTTCGACGCGAGCAGCGACGTCATGTGCACCGTCGATCGCCGCAGCGGCGTGGTGCAGTCGGCCAACCCGGCGTTCACGGCGCTCCTCGGGTGGTCCGTCGAGGCGCTCGCGGCGAAGCCCCTGCGCGCGCTCGTGCACCCCGACGACCTCGCGCGGGCGCGCGACACCGCGGGCGTGCTGCTCACGGGCCACGGCGTGTCCGAGATGCGCTTCGAAGCGCGCCTGCGGCACCGCGAGGGCTGGTGGGTCCCCATCGCGTGGAGCGTCTCGCTGGCCGCCGACGTGCTCTTCGCCTCGGGCCGCGACCTGTCGGTCACGCGCGCGAAGGAGCGCGCCCTCAGCGAGAGCGAGGCGCGCTTCACGAACCTCTTCGAGAGCATGGTCGAGGGCGTCGTCAAGCAGACCCGCGACGGCGAGATCGTGGCGTGCAACCCCGCCGCGCTGCGCATCCTCGGGCTCCAGCCCGATCGCCTCCTCGGCAAGGCCGAGCTGCCCCCGACGTGGTCGGCCTCGCGCCCCGACGGAACGCCCTTCGCCCCCGACGAATACCCCGCGATGGAGGCCCTGCGCACCGGCCATCCCGTGAGCGACGTGGTGATGGGCGTGCGCCGCCCGACCGGCGAAACCATGTGGATCAGCGCGAGCGCGCGGCCCCTCTTCAGCGCCGGCGAGGCCGCCCCCTACGCGGTGTACACGCTCTTTCGCGACGTGACCGCCGAGCGCGACGAGGAGGCCCGCAAGGAGCGCCTCGCCCAGCACGAGCGCCTGGTGACCACGGGTACCCTCGCCGCCGGCGTGGGCCACGAGATCAACAACCCGCTGGCCTTCGTGAGCGCGAGCCTCGAGTACGCCATCGACGAGATGCGCACCCTCGAGGGGCCGCGCTACCGCGGGATCATCCAGTCGCTCCTCGACGCGCGCGGCGGCGCCGAGCGCATCCGCGGCATCGTGCAGGGGCTCAAGGCGCTCGGCCGCGACAGCGGGCCGCCGACGCCCACGCACGTGCCCGACGTGGTCGAGATGAGCGTCAACATGTCGATGCACGAGCTCCGGCAGCGCGCCTCGGTGGTGCTCGACCTCACGCCCGTGCCGCCCGTGCTCGCCGACGAGGCGCGCCTCGCGCAGATCCTCGTCAACCTGCTCATCAACGCGGGGCAGGCGTTCTACACCAACGACCCGACGCGCAACCGCGTGGTGGTGCGCTGCGCCCACCACGAAGACGCTGTGACCATCACGGTGTCGGACAACGGTCCTGGCATCGAGCCCGCCGTGCTCGCGCGCATCTTCGACCCCTTCTTCAGCACGAAGGCCATCGGCGAGGGCACCGGGCTCGGCCTCTCGGTCTCGCAGAACCTCGCCGCGAGCCTCGGCGGCGGCCTCACCTGCGAGTCGACGGTGGGCCGCGGCGCGCGCTTTCACCTCACGCTCCCCGTCGCGCAGCACACGCGCCCCTCGCAGGCCGCGATGCCCTCGGTGGGGCGCTCGACGCGCGGCCGCATGCTCGTGGTCGACGACGAGGTGGCGCTCCTCAAGGTGATCGCGCGGGGCCTGAGCGCGCACTGCGACGTGGTGACCGAGAGCGACCCCCGCGAGGCGCTCGCGCGACTCACCGCGGGCGAGCACTTCGACGTGGTGCTCTGCGACATTCTCATGCCGCACCTCACGGGCGCCGACCTCTATCGGATCACCAGGGAGCGCGCACCGCACATGGCCGAGCGCTTCGTGTTCATGACCGGCGGCGTGAGCCGCAGCGGCGTCGCCGAGTTCTTCGCCGAGGTGCCCAACCAGTGCCTCGAGAAGCCCGTCACCCTGCAGGCGCTGCGCGACATCGCGCGGTTCTACACCGACGCCCCGCGCGCCGAGCGCGCCGTGGCGGCGAGCGCCTGAGGCCGCTCAGCCCGCGCGCTCGAACACCATCGGCAGCGTGACGCGCGAGGGCGCGCGCTGCTTGGGAAACTTCATCGCGCGAATGAGCTTGAGCACCTGCGCCACGAAGCGCTTGCGGTTGCGCTCCTCGCTGCGCGGCACGCGCGTGGTGTCCGAGAGCACCGACACGTCGCTCACCTCGCCCGTCACGCCCACCTCGAAGCCCAGGCTCAGGAGCCCCGAGAGGGGCAGGTCGCCGTTGAGCCACGGGCCCAGCGCCTCGGTGAGGTCGTCGACGCGGCGCTTGAGCTGCGGGCCCGGCAGCGGGCCCTCGCACAGCGGCCGCGGCTGCACGAACCAGCCGTGGATGACCAGCCGCCCCTCGCGCGGGTCGCGCGTGCCCGACACCTCGCGCACGCCGTGAGGAATGCGCGGGTCGAAGATCGTGAGGCGGTTGAAGCGCGGCTCGATGGAGCGAATCACCTCGCCCTCTTCGACGGAGCGCTCGGAGACGAAGTCGCTCCAGAAATCGAGCACCTCGTCGCGCAGCATGATGGTCTCGCCGCCGCGAAAGACGCGCTGCTTCCAGTTCGTGAGCGAGAGCACGAAGGCCCACGGACCGTGCGGCAGGTCGCCGTGCATCTGCTGGCTGCAGCCGTCGATGTAGCAGCTCATCCACGGCGGCGAGATGTCGTGGCACCCGAGCGTGCGGCGCCCCCACGCCACGAGGCGCTTGTGAAACGACTCGTAGAGGGGCTTC
>CAISKJ010001731.1 GCA_903885885.1 uncultured delta proteobacterium | reverse complement strand
GCTGCGCGAGGGCGAACTGGCGAATCTGCGCGCCCGTCGCGACACGCTCGTCGCGTGGCTGGCGGCGCCCGTCGCGGCCGCGCCCGCGGGCCTCGGCGCCGACGCGGTGCGCGAGGCGCGCGAGGCGCTCGTGGCGCACGCGAAGGCCTCGCGGCGGCTGGTGGAGCTGCACGTGGCCGCCCCCAACGCGTCGCCCGAGCGCGCGCGACGCAAGTGGTCCGAGGCCAACGCGCGCCGCGGCCCCGCGATCGCGCGCGCGCTCGACGCCCTCGCGGTGGAGCGCCCCTACCGCGACCTCGACGACGACGACGACGCGCGCGAGGAGCTCGCCCGTCAGCGCGACGCGATGGAGCACGCCCTGGGCGTCCTCGACGCCGTCGAGCGGGCGGCCGAGGCGCCCGAGCGCCGCGACGCGCTCGCGCGGGTCGAGGCCGAGCTCGCGCGCGTCGAGGGAGGTGACGACGCCCCCGAGGCCCCGACGCCCGACCCCGCGCTCGTCGAGGCCGCCCTCGCGGTGCGCGACGCGTGGGCCCGCGCGCACCGGCCGCGGCTCGTTCCGCTGCTGCTCGACGCGCTCGCGCTGATGCTCGATGAGCCTCGCGCCGAGCGGGCGCGCGGGGGGCTTCCCGAGGTGCTCGCGGCGCTGGCGTGCCTGTTCCCCGTGGCGGGCTGCACGCTGCTCTCGATGCGCACGTCGTTTCCGCTCGAGGGCGACGCGATCGATCGGCTCGTCGTCGACGAGGCGGGGCAGTGCGCGCCGGTGTACACGGTGCCCGCGCTGGCGCGCGCGTCGCGGGCGCTCATCACCGGCGACACCGCGCAGCTCCCGCCCGTGTACGCGCTCGACGACCGCCTCGACGCGCGCCTCGCCCGCGGCCTCGACGACGAGGCGACGGGGCCCTTCCGCATGGGCGCGTCGGCCACCACGTCGGCGCAGGCCGTGGCCGAGGGGCGCGCGGGCGCGAGCCTCGCCCTCGTCGAGCACTTTCGCTCGCAGCCCGCCATCGTGGCGCTGGCCTCGCGGTGGAGCGGCTACGCCCTCGACGTGCGCACGCCCCCGCGCTCGCTCGCGGCGGTGTCGTCGCACCTGAGCGCCGCGGTGCTCGTGCGCGACGTGCGAGGCGTCGGCGAGCGGGGCCCCGACGGGGTCGTGAACGAGGCCGAGGGGCGCCGCGCGGTCGCGCTCGTCGAGGCGCTCGTGCGCGACGGCGTCGCCCCGCGCGACATCGCCGTGCTCACGCCCTTCGTGGGCCAGTGCGCGCGGCTCGAGCGCGCCCTGCAGCGGAGCGGCCTCGTGCGCGACGACGGCGTGCTCGTGCGCACCGTGCACAAGCTCCAGGGCGGCGAGCGCCGCGTGGTGGTGTTCTCGCTCGCGGCGACGGAGCGCAAGCACCTGCGCTGGCTCGCCGCGCGCCCGCACTTACTCCACGTCGCCACGAGCCGCGCGCAGGATCACCTCGTGGTGTTCCTCGACGTCGAGCGCGCCCGCGGTGAGCCCCTGCTCGCGCCCCTCGTGAGCGCCGCGCAGCGCTGAACGCGAACACACCGAGAAGGCATGATACGGCAACGCACGTGCCAGCGGGTTTTGCGCCGCATGTGGTGGCGATGGCGCATACGGCTTCAAATGTCGCGGTGGTTGTGCGACCTTCGGTGATGTGAGGGTGCGATCTTTCTCGTTTATGCCACCTGCGCGCAACATGTTGCTGGCGTGGGTGTGCGGGGCTTGCGCGCCTCTGGGGGAGGGTGACACGCGCGATGCGCACCTCGCGGGCGACGCGGGGGGCGTCTTCCCGAGCATGTTTCGCGAGGCGGATCCGCGGCCCGCGGGGCCGCTGGTGACGGTGCCGACGGGCTGCGGGACGCGCTTCTGCCGCAGCGCCCTGCCGGGGCCCGCGAGCATGGTCGCGGTGGGCGACATCGACGGCGACGGCTTTCCCGATCTGTTGTTGGGCTCGACGGGGCCGATGCTCGGCGACGTGGGCGCGCTCACGCTGCTGCGCAACGAGCGCGGCGCGGGCTTCGTCGACGTGACCGCGTGGGCCGGCCTGGCGGGCCTCGGGGCGTGGAGCGCGATCTTCGGCGACCTCGACAACGACGGCGATCAAGACGTCGTGTTGGGCGCTCGCGTGGGCTCCCTCGACGGCACGCGCGAAGAGGCCGAGGAGCGGGTGCTTCTCAACGACGGCCGCGGTCGCTACGAGCCCCTCGCGCTCCCGCCGCGGCCCGAGGGCTCGCGGGGCACGCCGGGCGCCATTCTCTCGGTCGAACTCACCGACCTCGACGGCGACGGGCTCCTCGACATTGTGTCGGGGCGCTCGGGCACCGACCGCGCGGGGAGCTATCTGCCGCGCGTTCTCCTCGCCCGGCCCAGGCTCCGCTACGTCGACGCGTCGGAGCTCTTCAACCACGACGGCTTCAACTGGAATGTGATCGCGACGGACCTCGACGACGACGGTCGCGCCGACATGCTGTTCACGCAGGACGCCAACGCCACGCTCCAGGCGCAGCCCGTCGCCCGCGAGACCGGTCCGTGCGCGTTCGGCGGCGCCTTCGCCCCGCAGGGAGGGTGGCTCAACGCCGCGTACCGCAGCGTGCCCGACGGCGCCCTCCGCATGCAGCCCGTCGACCTCGGCGACCCGTTTCACAGCACGCGATTTACGCCGATGGGCGTGGGCGTCGGCGACTTCGACGGCGACGGCGCGCTCGACTACCTCATGACCTCGGGGGGCTCGCCCGAGCTCTTCGTGGGCGCGCGCGGCGGGCTGCCGAGGCACAGCCCCCACGTCGCGGGCATCTGGTTCCCGCGCACGAGCGACGGCTCGCCGTCGATGAGCTGGAGCGCCCTCGCGCGCGACATCGACAACGACGGCCTCGTCGACGCGCTGGTCACCTACGGCGTCATTCCCATCGGCCGCGACGACGAGAGCAACACGATCTACTTCAATCGGGGCCCGCAGCGCTTCTGGAGCGTCCCCTTCGGCGAGGGCTTCGACGCCCCGGGCTCCTGGTCGGCGCTCGCTTCGGGCGACTTCGACAACGACGGCGACGACGACTTCGTGCTGGGCGCGCAGACGGTGTACCTCCGCCCCTGCGACGCGACGCCCGCGCACGGCTTTCTGCTCCGCAACCAGGCCGAGCGCGAGGGCCGTCACTGGCTCCGCGTGCGCCTTCGCGGCACGGTGGCGAACCGCGACGGCCTCGGGGCGCGCATCGAGGCCGACGTGAGCGGCCGCACCCTCGTGCGCGAGGTCTCGCGCAGCGGCGGCACCGAGGCGACGAGCGACGGCGACACGCACCTCGGCCTCAACGACGCGCGAGCGGTCTCGCGGCTCCGCGTCCGCTGGCCCGACGGCTACGTGCAGGAGCTTCGCGACGTGGCCGCCGACCGCGTGGTCACCGTCGATGAGCCCCGGTGGTTCACGGTCACGCGCGGCACGCGGGGGCCCGCGGAGGTGCGCCTCGCGCTCGCGTCGTTGTCGGGCGTCTCGCTCAGCCTCGAAGGCGCCGCGCGATGGACGTCGCACCTCCGTCAAACCGCGCCGGGTGTGTGGGCGCGCGCGTTCAGCGGCACGGGCGAGGTGACGGTGCACGTTGCGACTTCGGGCTCGGCGGCCGACGCCGTACGGCGGGTGCGGTTTCCGTAGCGGCGGGGCGCAGGGGGGGCCGTCAGGCCCTGGCGTGGAAGAAGCGCGCGAGGAGGCCGCCCGCGGCCTGTGGGGCGTGCTCGTGGCGGCTCCGCAGGTTGGCGATACGGACCTCGCGCGCCGCGTCGACGTTGCGGGGGTTGAGCTTGTACGCCTTCGTGAAGCACACGAACGCGCGCCGCTCGTCGCCGGTGCGCTGGAACATCCAGCCCGCGACGGTGAAGGCCTGATCGCTCTCGGGGGCGGAGCTTGAGCGCGAGGGCCACGCAGCGCTTCACCTCGTCGAGGCTCGCGTGCGTGGGCTTCTCGAGGAGCGTGTGCGCGAGGAGCACGAGGGCATCGACGTCGTGCGGTTCGTCGCGCAGCAGGGCCCGCGCGACGTGCTCGGCCTCGTGAAAGCGCAGCTGTCGCAGGTGCAGCTCGCCCTTGCGGAGCTCCTCGCGCCGCGCGTCGATGCGCTCGAGCTCGGGGTCGGCGAGCGCGGGCGGAACCGTCGGCGCGCGCAGCGGCGGCATCGAGGCGGCGGCCACGAGCGGCGCCGGCGCGTGCGAGGGCGTGAGGGGCGGCGGCGC
>CAISKJ010001730.1 GCA_903885885.1 uncultured delta proteobacterium | reverse complement strand
TGGCCCGCGCCCGCGCCCGCGGGTACATCTGGGCCGGCGACCTCGAGGAGAAGCTCCGCGCCGCGCAGGCCCTCTCGCAGAGCGCGGTGAGCACCGCCCGCAACGAGACGCAGCGGGCCGCGCGCGAGCTCAAGGGCCGCGCCGACGCGCTCCTCGCGCACGCCAACCGCATGAGCGGGCGCCCGGCGCACACGGTCGAGAGCGAGGCGCGCGGCCTGGCCGTCGAGGCGAGCGGCCTCTCGTCGGCCATCGACGCCGCCGAGCGTCGCGCGCGCGAATCGGTGGGGCCCTTCGTCACCACCGTCGACGCGCTGGTGGGCAAGCTCACGGGCGTTCACTTCACCCTCGACTGCTTCGAGCAGGCGAGCTTTCGGCTCCAGCCCGAGGAGAACCCCGTGCTCGCCCTCAAGGCCACGTGGAGTGATTCTCCGCAGGGTGAGCGCGAGGGCCTGCTCCTCTTCACCGCCCACCGCGTGCGCTTCGAACATACCGAAGAGGTCGTGCTCGAGCGGTCGTTCATCTTCTTCGCGTCGCGCACCGAGACGCGGCGGGCGCTGCTGCTCGACGGGCTCATCGGCCAGCTCGCCGCCAGCGACGACGCCGAGCAGGGCGTGCTCTTCAAAGATCAGCTCCTGGTGCTGCAGTTCAAGCAGGGGTCGAACCTCCCCGCGCGCGCCACCTTCAAGCTCGACGGCGTGACCGCGAAGGAGGCCGACACCCTCGTCGAGCAGCTTCGCACCGGCGACATGCAGCGCGCCCGCTACCAGGGCCCCATGCCCACGAACTCGAACGTGGGCGTGCCCGTGCGCTGGCCTTCGAAGTGTGAGAACTGCGGCGCCGCGCTCACCCCGCCCGTGCGCGGGCAGAACCTCATCGCGTGCGAGTACTGCAACGCGCAGCACCCCGTCGAGCTGGGTCAGGGCTGACGCCTCAGGGCGTGCCCACGCGCTGCGAGTTGGTGGGGTAGTGACACAGTCGCGCGCCCGCGGTGAGCGGCGCGCCCATGGCGTCTTCGTAGAAGCGGCACAGCAGCGGCGGGCGGCAGTCGGCGTTGCGCGTGCAGCTGCGCTCGATGCAGAGCGCGAGGTTGTCGGGGGCAGAGCCCGTGAGGGGGCGCACGCGCATCGGGTCGTCGGGGCAGACGCCCGACTGGGCGAGGTCGAGGTAGCTGCCGCAGAGGCCCCCGGTGGGGTCGGGCGAGGCGCCGAAGCACACGCCGCGGCACTGCGTGTTGCGCCGCAGGGTCTCGCCCGGAACGAGCTCGGTGCGCGTCGGGTCGCAGGGCTCGCCGTCGCGCAGGCGCGTGGTGTCGGGCAGGCGCGTGCCGCAGAGGCCCTCGCGCGTGTTGCAGTGCTCGCGCGTGGGGCAGTCGCTGTCGCGCGCGCAGAAGCCCGCGCAGCCTGTCACGTCGGGCGCGGCGCTCGCGTGCGTGAACCACCAGCCCGTGCACACGAAGCCCGCGCGGCACGCACCCGCGGCGCTCCCGCGGGCGCTCGGGTCGCACGCGCGGGCGCAGAACGAGTCGTCGTCGGGGGCGTCGCCGTAGGTGAGGCAGGTGGCGCCGACGCCGCCGCACATGGCCTGCTCGGCCGCCTGCGAGGTGGCGTTGACGCAGGCGAGCGTGCACACCGGCGTGCTCTCGGTGGGGAGGCATCGCAGCAGCGCGCCGCAGGCCGGATCGACGCCCCCCGCGGGGTCGGGGGGGTGCACAGCGCGCCCGCGGGCGACGTGGTAACCGACACGTCGGGCGCGTCGGGCG
>CAISKJ010001729.1 GCA_903885885.1 uncultured delta proteobacterium | reverse complement strand
TCCGCGACGGCACCGTCACATGCTGGCGCGCGCGCGCCACGGGCCGGCACGATGCCTACACACCAACGCGAGCGGTCGACGGCGTGGCCGGCGCGCGGCAGATCACGGTAGGCACCGCACACGCCTGCGCGCTCGTGGCCGACGGCGCGGTGCTCTGCTGGGGTCGAAACCCCGACGGACAGCTCGGCCCCGCCGCGTCGGACGGGCGCCGTGGGGCGCGCGTCGCGGCGCGCGTGGCAGGCGTCCCGGCAGCGGCCGAGGTCGCGGCCGGCGAGCACCACACCTGCGCGCGAACGATCGACGGCGAGGTGTGGTGCTGGGGCAGCAACGCGAGCGGCCAGTGCGGCACCGGCCCCTTCGCGGGCACCCCGACGCCGCTCCGGGCGCGCGGCGTCACGGGCGCGGTCGCCCTCGCGGCGGGCGCCTCGCACACCTGCGCGGTGCTGGCCGATCGCTCGGTGCAGTGCTGGGGCAACAACCGCAGCAACGCCGTGGGTGAGATCCGACCGTTGGTCGCGAGCAGCCCCGTGCCCGTCCCCTCGATCGACCGCGTGACCCGCGTCGCGCCCTCGTGCGACGCGACCTGCGCGCTCCGCGACGACGGCGCGGTGCGATGCTGGGGCGCGCGCTACACGAGCCCGTCGTGGCCGCGCGGACGCCCCGTGTCGGTGCCGCTCCCGTAGCGCGCGGCGAGCTCCGCGAGCACCTCGCCAAGGTTGCCATCGACCTTGAGCGCCGCGTGCGGGTCGCCCCGCGTCACGCCACGGTTCACGATCACCACGGGCACACCGCGCTCCGCGGCGCGCACCACGAAGCGATACCCCGAGAACACGGCGAGCGACGAACCGAGCACGGCGAGCACCTCGGCCTCGTCGAAGAGCCGCCAGGCCTCGTCGACCACGGGCTTCGGCACGTTCTCGCCGAAGAACACCACGTCGGGCTTGAGCACGCCGCCGCACGCCGCGCAGCCGGCCACGCGAAAGCGCGCGACGCGGTCCTCGTCGAGCTCCGAGTCGCCGTCAGGCGCGAGCGCTGACGCGTCGAGCGCGTAGTCGGGGTTGAGCGCGAGCAGCCGCGCCTGCAACGCGTCGCGCGCTTCGAACACACCGCAGGCCATACAGCGCACGCGGGCGAGCGCGCCGTGCAGCTCGATCACCCGGCGGCTCCCCGCGGCGTGATGGAGGCGGTCGACGTTCTGCGTGATGATCCCCCGCAATGCGCCCGCGGCCTCGAGCGCGACGAGCGCGCGGTGCGACGCGTTGGGCGAGGCCGACGAGAAGCGCCCCCACCCCGCGACGCTGCGCGCCCAGTAGCGCTGCCTGCGCTCCGCGCTCTTCACGAAGTCGGCGTACTGCACCGGCGGACGCTTGCGCTGCACCCCATCGGGGCCGCGATAGTCGGGAATGCCCGAGTCGGTGCTGCACCCCGCGCCCGTGAGCGCGACCACCCTGCGACCTCGAAGCAGCGCCGCGAGCGCCGAAGCATCACTCATAAACCGCGACGGTGGGTCACGCGGCGGCCGTCGGCAACACGCGTCAGCCTACGACGCGACGCAGCGGGAGCGCCGCGCCCACGAGGTGCTCGCCCGAGTCGCCTTCGAGGTCGGCGAAGCTGTCGCGCTCGGCCACCGCGCGCGGCGCGTCGAGCGTAATGCCGTCTTCGACCGCGGCCCACGTGTGGCGATGAAACAGCACACCATGGTGCCCGACGCCGTCGACGTACACCGCGCGCGAGCCGTCGAGCGCGGCGCTGTGACAGGCCACGAGCGAGTCTTGCACCGCCACCACCGAGGTGAGCCGCGCGTGCTTCAACCGCTCGCGCGTCACGGTGAGCGTGTGCAGCAGCTGCGAGCCCGGCGAGAGCTCACGGGCGAGCTGCATGGGCCACCCGCGCGCGAGCGAGGTGCCGCGATGCGGCGTGCCGATGGTGACGAGCCCGTCGACACGGCCGCCGAGCACCTGCGCGTAGTAGCGCGAGATGAGGCCGCCCAGGGAGTGGGCCACCACGCACACGGGCCCCTCGGGGTGCGCGCGCTGAATCGCGTCGGCGAGGCGATCGGCGTGGTCGGCCACGCTGCCCGCGGGAAAGTAGTTGTACTGAAGCTGCCGCGGCGCGAGCCCCAGCGAGGCGAGGTGCGACGCCATGGGGTGAAACGCGCCGCCCGAGCCGAAGTACCCGTGAATGAACACCACGAGGTGCTCGGCCTCGCCGCGCGCGCGAACCGGGTGCCCCGTCTTCGACATGAGCCAGCCGTGGCGCGCGAGGGCGACGAGCTCCTTCAAGGCATCGCGGCGACGCTTGAATGGCGGGTTCGTCACGGGCGTGAGAACTAGCACGGAGCGAGGGCGCGGTGAAATCTCTGACAGCCCTCGAAACATGGGGCTTCGGCGCCCCTCCGGGGTGCCACGTCAGGGTTGCGCGGGCTGCGTCGGATCGTACGCAGAGGGCTCCTCGGGCTCGACGTTGCTGGCCTCGACCCAGCGGTGGAGCGTGCGCATCGCGGCGCCCGAGTCGATGGCGCGCGTCGCGATCTCGGCGGCCTCTTTGAAGTCGGCGGTCACCTCGGCGACCACGAGCGCGGCGGCGGCGTTGAGAATCACCGCGGTGCGCGCGTCGCCGGGCTCGCCGGCGAGCACCGAGCGCGCGATGTCGGCGTTGGTCTTCGGGTCGCCGCCGCGGAGGGTGAGCACGTCGGCGATGGGCTCGAGGCCGAAGTCGGCGGGAGACACCGTGCACTCGACGAGCACGCCCTGACGCACGCTCACGACCTGCGTGTCGCCCGCGGGGGAGACCTCGTCGATGCCGCCGGTGCCGTGGAGCACCCACGCGCGGCGCACCCCCAACCGGGCGAGCACCTCGGCGATGGGGCGGAGGTACCGTGGCGAGTGCACCCCGAGGAGTTGGTGCGTCGCGCCCGCGGGGTTGGCGAGGGGCCCCAGGAGGTCGAAGATGGTGCGAAAGCCCAGCTCTTGCCGCACGACGCCCGCGTTGGCGAGCGCCACGTGAAACGCCGGGGCGTAGAGAAACCCGATGCCCACCTCGCGCAGGCAGCGCTGCACGACCGAGCGCGGCGCGTCGATGCGCACGCCGAGGGCCTCGGCCACGTCGGCGCTGCCCGTACGCGACGTGACCGCCCGGAGCCCGTGCTTGGCCACCGACACGCCGCACGCGGCCGCCACGATGGCCGCCACGGTGCTCACGTTGAAGGTGCGCACGGGGCCGCCGCCGGTGCCGCAGGTGTCGAGCACCACGCCGGGGAGGGCCTCGACCCACTCGCAGCGACGCCGGAGGCAGCGCGCGGCCGCGGTGATCTCGGTCACGGTCTCGCCCTTCATGCGCAGGGCCGTAGCGAGCGAGGCGATCTGTGCGGGCGAGGCGGCGCCGGAGAGCACGGCGTCCATCGCGTCGGTGGCCTGCGTCTCGTCGAGGTCGCGGCCGTCGATGAGCGCGCGGAGCGCGTCCTGAATCATGGTTGGGCTCGGAAGGGTAGCGCCGGACCGGGCCAGATTCACAGCGGTTTCGCACGAGGGCGGCCGCCGCGCCGCAGCGTCGGCGCGCACGCGGGGGTGCGCAATCGCGTGAGACACGGGGGCGGTCGTTGAGTTATTATGGGCAAAGCGCGACTGCGCTGCGACGCGCGCTCGCACACCGAACACTCACCGCTCCCCACGCGGAGGATTCGCTTGACCCCCATGCGGGACTCACCGCGCCCGACCTCGCTGCGCGTGATCGCGGTGCTTCGCACAGGCGAGAGCGCCATCCCTGGCGGCCTCGCGTCGCACCACTGGGTCGTCGTCGGCGCGCCCGCCGAGAGCCTCGAGCGCACGGTGTCGCGCGAGCGCGCGAACGCGATCGTCGTCGACATGGAGCTGCCGAACATCTTCGAAGCGATCCTGCGCGTCCGCAAGCAGGGAGGCGTCGCGGGCGCGTTGCCCATCGCGCTGGTGGGCCCCGCCGACCGCGCCTCGCTCGCGGCGGAGTTCCTCGAGAAGCACGGCCCCGGGCTCTTCGCGCCGCGCCCCGTCGCGCTCGCCGAGCTGGCCGCGCGCCTGCGCGCCCTCTACGAGGCCGAGGGGCAGCACCGCCGCGCCAGCAGCCCGAGCATCGCGCCCGTGCTCGGCAGCCCGCTGCGCGCGCAGACGGTCTCGGGCCCCCGCCGCGCATCGCCCGCGCCCTTCACGCCGCCGCCCTCACGCGCCCCCACACCGACGACGTCGCTCGCGTCGAACGTCCCGACGGCCCTGGCACCGTCGGTCCCCTCGGGCGGTCTCTACAGCGCTCTCCCGTCGAGCGCCCTGCCGCCGGCCGAGAGCGCCCTCGCGCAGGCCGCGTCGCCCTCGCTACGCCCGGGTACGCTCTCGCCCTCGGCGCTCACCCCGCCCTCGCTCGCCGCGCCGCTCACATCGCTCCTGCGTGCGGCCATCACCGAGGCGGGCGGCGACGCGACGAGCTTCGAACTCCCCCCCGACGGCGGCGACGACCTCGACGACCTCGTGCCCCCCGAGCTCCTCGAGCCCCTCGACGCGCCCTTCGAATCGCTCGCAGACGAGACCTCCTCCGAGTCGGCGCGCTTTCACACACCGCCCGGCACGTCGCCGGGCGTGCAGCCTCGGCGCGGCCCGCTGAAGAGCACGGGCACCGCGGCGGGGGTGTCACCGCTGGCCATCCACGGCGACCTGCAGCTCGCGGGCTCGCTGGGCCGCTACGGCGTCCCGCTGCTGCTCAGCGCCGCGATGCGCGTCCGCGCGACGGGCGTGATCGCGGTGCAGTCGCGCGGCGCCCAATGGCAGATCTCGCTCCACGCGGGCCACGTGCTGGCCGTGCGAGGCTCGCGCCCCGACGATCTCATCGGCCCGCTCCTCGCGCGCCTGGGCTTCCTCCCGCACGAGGCCGCGCGCTTCGCCGAGGTGCCGCTCGACCTCGGCGTGCGGGGCGCCGCGCTCCTGGCCGCGCGGGGTTACGTCGCGCCCGACGGCGTGGCTCCCATGCTCGCCCGCGCCGCGCAAGAGCTCCTCTTCGACCTCTTCTGCCTCGACGCGATCGAGTGGGAGATCCGCGCGCTCGAAAACTCCGTGGGCATCCCGATGCTCACCCGCTCGCCCGACGTGCTGCTCCTGCAGGGCGCCCGCGCGCGCATCGAGCCCGTCGCGGCGTATGGCGCCCTCGGCGGCGACGGCACCCAGGTCACACTGCGCGCGGAGCCCTCGGCCATCGCGTCGCTGCCGCTCACGACCGCCGAGCGCGCCGCCGCGCTGGCCGCGAGCGACGTCAACCTCGCGAGCATCCTGCGCACGCACGGCGAGCTCGTGCTGCCGGCGCTGCTCGCGCTCCACTGGATGCAGCACCTGCGCGCCGAGGGCCCCTCGCACGACGGGAGCGCGCCGACGGGCGCACCAGGCCCCGAACGCACGCGGCTCCGCACGCTGCTCGAGGCCGCGCGCCGCAAAGACCTCATGGCGGTGCTGGGGGTGAGCCCCTTCGCGACGCGAAGCGCGGCGCTCATGGCGCTTGACGCGAGGCGGGCTGAGCTCGACGCGTTGCGGGCGCGCAACCCCACGGCCGAGACGCTCCCCGTGGTGCTCGCTTCTCTTGACGACCTCGGGAGAATGATCCACGACCCCCCGTCGTGGGATCGCTATGTGTCGTCGCTGCGCGCGTCGTCGCTGCGCGACGAGTAGGGCGGGCGGTGGGGCCCCAAAACTTTGCTTCGCAGATTCACTACACGTAGGGAAAGCGGGTAGATGGTCATGGAACGTGTGAACGCCCCTTCAGCCCAGCCCATCGCAGACGAGCATGCCGACGAAGCGCAGTGGGCGCTCACGACAGGCCGCACGCTACAGGATCGCGGAGACACCGACGGGGCGGTGACCTGGTATCGCCGCGCGGTCGAGCACCTCATGGACGCCGGCAACGACGAGGCTGCCCTCGAGGTCGCGCGCCTCGCGGCGGCGCTGTCGTCGGCCCCACCGCCGCCGCCCCGCGCGAGCGCGGTGCCCGGCAGCGCAATCACGTCGACGCCGCCGCGCGCGACGCCTGTGACCTCGTCGGCGATCGGCTCCACCCCTCCCCGCGTGATGACGCGTCCGAGCCAGGTCCCCGCGACCTTCACGGCGATCTCGTCGAGTCCTCCGAGGCTGATCGAGAGCGACGACCCCTCGACGAGCGGCGAGGTCAACACCCGGCTCTCGATGGAGCTCCTCGCGACGCTGCGCCGCGCGGTGAGCTTCCAGCCCATGCGCGCCACCGAGGGCGAGCAGCTCGTGTCGCGCCTCACGGCGCTGCCCCTCTTCCGCGAGGCGCAGGGCGAAACGATGCGCGCGGTGGCCCGCCAGGTGAGCCTGGTAACCTTCGAGCCCGGCGAGGCCCTGCTGATGCCCGCCCACGCGGGCCCCGAGCCGCCGCTCTACGTCATCCTCGAGGGCCGCGGCATTCTCCGAGCGAACGGCGAAGAGGGTCCCGGTACCCCGCTCGGCACAGGTGATTTCGTTGGCGAAGTGGGCGCCCTCTACGGCGGCCCCGGCGTCATGACGGCGACGGCCCGCTCGACGATCACGGCCGCTGCGCTCCCTCGCTCGCTGGTGTGTTGGCTCGCGCGCGAGATCCCCGAGATACGCATGGCGCTCGAAGACGCCGCGTGGGAGCGCGCGTTCGGCGCCATCGGCCGCGCCGCGCCCTTCCTGCGAAGGCTCTCACCCGACCAGCGCGGGGTCGCCTACGCGCGCTTCGAACCCGTGCTCCTCAACGCGGGCGACCTCATGCTGGGCGAGGGCGCGCCGCCCCTCGCGTTCTGGATCCTCGCGGCCGGCGAGGTCGAGCTCTACGGCGGCGGCATCAGCGGGCGCCAGCCTATCCGCGCGCGCGCAGGCGATGCCATCGGGCTCCGCGCGATCCTCGAGGGCGAGCCGAGCGGGGTCACGGCCCGCACGCTAGGCACGGTGCTCGCGGCCAAGGTGGGCATCAACGGCTTCCGGGTGTTGATCGAGAAGCACCCCTCGCTCGCCGACGCGCTCGACGACATCGGCCTGCCGGGCCGCGCCGTGCTCTGCTGACTGCGAAGCAACGCTCAGGGCGGGTCGCCCAACTCCATGCGTTGCGTGTCGTGAAACACTCGGTAATCGATCTGCCTGCGACCATCGGGGGCGCGGCTGATGATGTCGACGAAGCGCTCGTTCCAGCGCAGGTCTTCGGGGTAGTAGATCGTGCGGGCGTGCACGGTCTGGGTTGAGGTCTCGTCGATGCCCATCAGCGATACGATGAGCATCGCGTCGCAGGCCAGGAGCGATTCGAAGGTCGCGTCGTAGAGGGGGCTCGCGGGGGTAATCGGGTGCACGGCCGTCCACGAGAGGGCGAAGATCGCGTTGCGGTCGCGCGCGAGCGCGAGGTCGTAGAAGCGCCGCACGCTCTCACCCTCCACGGTGAGCTCGTTGCGAGAGAGCACGACCCGCACGGTGGCCTCGACGATCTGGTTGCCGCGCTCGTTGGCCATGCGAAACATCAGCGAGCGCACGCGGTCGCGGCTCGACACGACCATCACCCTGCTGAAGAGAACGCGCGCCGTGGGGCGAGCGAACTTGGCGAACATGAGCCCCGTGGCCATCGCGGTGCCCACGATGCCGCAGAGGGCTTCGAAGGCCACCATCGCGTTGGCGTACGTCGTGTGCGGAACGAGCTTGCCGTACCCGATCGTCGCCATGGTCTGCACGCTGAAGAAGAAGGCATCGTGAAACGAGCCCACGCGCGCGTTCTCGATGCAGTCTCCGCCCGCGAGGTAGGCGAGCGCGAAGAGGGTGTTGATCACCAGGTACGCGCACCCGATAAAGCCCAGGAGCAGCGCCCAGCTCATGTCCATGAGGTGGTGGTAGAGGTCGCGCAGCGGCGTGCGACGCACCCCGATGCGCACCACATCGGTGAAGGGCTGGCTCACGCGCGGCGGCGCGGCGGGAGGCTCGGTGCTCACGGCCAAAACACCGCTCAGCCGCCCGCGAGCGCGCGCTCGATGTCGGGCGGAGAGAAGCCCACCATGATGTGACCGCGCACGTCGATGATGGGAATCGACCCCGTAGGGACGCCCGCGCGCCGCGCCTTGTCGACCATCTCGGCCTGCGCCGAGGCATCCTGCTCGATGTCCTTCTCGACGAAGGCCACGTTGTGCGAGCGCAGCCACGCGGCGGCCTGATGGCACGCGCTGCACCACGAGGCGCCGTACACGATCACGCCCGAGCCAGCGGGCTGCGGGTGCGCGCCCGCCTGCGCAACCTGCGCGGGCTGGGCGGCCGGCTGCGACGGCGCGGGAGGCTGCGACCCGAGGGGCCCCTGCACGCCGCGCATGGCCATGATCTGCTGCGAGAGCTCATCGGAGCGCACGGCGTGGGTGGGGTACGTGCCCTGCGGAGACGGGGCGCGCAGGTCGGCGACGTAGACCCACCCCGGCGCGCGCATCTCGGGCCGCGTCGGGTC
>CAISKJ010001728.1 GCA_903885885.1 uncultured delta proteobacterium | reverse complement strand
AGCGGGCCTCGCGCGCGGCCCTCGACGCCGACCCCACGGGCCTCTGGCTCGACGACGCCTCGCGCTCCGCGTGGGTGCGCTTCCCCGCCGCCGACACCGCGCAGACGATCACGCTCACGCGCTGACACCCGACGCGCGCGCAACGGTAGTACCGTCGCGGCGATGACCGACACCACCGCCACGAACGAGGCGCCCTGGCGCTCCACGGCCTGCATCCTCTGCAGCATCAACTGCGGCATCGAGGTGCGCCTCGAGGGCCGCGAGCTCGCGAAGATCCGCGGCGACCGCAAGCACCCCGGCTCGCTCGGATACACCTGCGAGAAGGCCTTTCGGCTCGATCACTACCAGAACGGCCCGCACCGGCTCACGACGCCGCTGCGCCGCCGCCCCGACGGCACCTTCGAAGCCATCGACTGGGACACGGCCATCACCGAGGTGGCCGCGCGCCTCGCGGCCGTGCGCGACGCTCACGGCGGCGAATCGATCTTCTCTTACGGCGGCGGAGGCCAGGCCACCCCCCTCGGCGGCGGCCACGGCGCGGGCCTGCGCGCGGCCCTCGGATCGGTCTACACCTCCAACGCCCTCGCGCAGGAGAAGACCGGCGAGTTCTGGGTCGACGGCCAGCTCTTCGGCCGCCCGCGCTGCCACACGTCGGGCGACTTCGAACACGCCGAAGTGGCTATTTTTGTCGGCAAAAACCCCTGGCAGAGCCACGGCTTCCCGCGCGCCCGGGTGGTGCTCAAGGCCCTCGCGGCGGACCCCGAGCGCGCCCTCGTCGTCATCGACCCGCGGCGCACCGAGACCGCCGCCATGGCCGACTTTCACCTCCAGGTGAAGCCCGGCACCGACGCGTGGTGCCTCTCGGCGCTCCTCGCCGTGCTCCTCGAAGAAGACCTCGTCGACCACGAATGGATCGACGCGCACACGCGCGGCTTCGACGCGCTCGCCACGCACCTCAAGCGCATCCCCATCGCGGCCTACTGCGCCGTCGCCGGCGTCGACGAGGCGCTCGTGCGCGCCGTGGCGCGCCGCATCGGGCGCGCGAAGAGCGTGTCGATCTTCGAAGACCTCGGCATCCAGCAGAACGTCAACAGCACCCTCGACTCGTACCTCGAGAAGCTCGTCTACCTCGTCACGGGCAACTTCGCGAAGCGCGGCGCCATGAACATCCACTCGCGCTTCTCGCGCGTGAGCGCGGGCGGCGGGCGCGGCGAGCGTCGCACCCCCGTCACGGGCGAGCGCATCATCACGGGGCTCATCCCCGCGGCGGTGATCCCCGACGAGATCCTCACCGATCACCCGAAGCGCTTCCGCGCGATGATCGTCGAGAGCGCCAACCCCGCCCACTCGCTCCCCGACTCGGGCCGCATGCGCGCGGCGCTCGACGCGCTCGAGTGCGTGGTGGTCATCGACGTGGCCCTCACCGAGACCGCGCGCCACGCCCACTACGTGCTCCCCGCCGCGTCGCAGTACGAGAAGTGGGAGGCGGCGTTCTTCAACCTCGAGTTTCCGCACAACACCGTGCAGGTGCGCCCGCCGCTGCTCGAACCGCTCGCCGGCACGCTCCCCGAGCCCGAGATTCACCGCCGCCTCGTGCGCGCGCTCGGGGCCTACACCGACGACGACCTCGCCGACCTGCGCGCCGCCGCCGCCCTCGGCCGCGACGACTTCGCGATGGCGCTCATGGGCGCGATGGCCACGCGCCCGCACCTCACGCAGTACGCCGCGCTGGTGCTCTACGAGACCCTCGGCCCCACGCTCGGCGCCGGACGCGAGGCCACCGCCGCCGTGTGGGGCCTCGCCCAGACCTGCTTCATGACCTACCCCGAGGCCGTGCAGCGCGCAGGTCACGAGAGCGGCGACGCGCTCTACGAGGCCCTCATGGCGCACCCCGAGGGCGTCACCTTCACCGTCGACGAATACGACGAGACGCTGCGCCGCCTCGACACGCCCGACAAGCGCGTCAACCTCGTGGTGCCCGAGCTCCTCGAGGCCCTCGACGCGCTGCCCGCCGAGGCCCCCGCGCGCGACCCGCAGTACCCCTTCGTGCT
>CAISKJ010001727.1 GCA_903885885.1 uncultured delta proteobacterium | reverse complement strand
CGAGCCTGCGCTTCGTCGCCCCCTCGACGGGTCGCTACACCGTCACCGTGACGAGCTACGCCGCGGGCGAGCTCGGCGATTTTCACGCCGCGCTCACCATCGCGCACGGCGGCGCCGACCGCGCCGTGCCCCCCTCCGACGAGGGCGACGACTGCGACGACGACGGCGACGACAGCGCCTCCAGCGACGACGGCGGCGACGACGACGGCGACGACACCCCCGTCGACGCGCAGCCGCAGGGCGCGGGCACCACCTACGGCATCTTCGTCGGCATCACGCACTACCAGGGCGAAAACGACGACCTGCCCAACACCGCCGAAGACGCGCAGCACCTCGCCCAGGCCTTCGAGCGCGCGGGCTGGATGCAGCGCAGCAACGCCGTGGTGCTCACCGACGAGCGCGCCACCTTCGACGGCGTGCGCCAGGCCTTCGCGACGCTCGCGCCGCGCGTGGGCCCGCGCGACATGCTCGTGTTCTTCTTCGACGGTCACGGCAGCGCCGACGACGTCGACCTGCGCGGCCGCGACATGACCCGCAGCGACCTCTCGCGCCTCCTCGACAGCGTGCACGGGCGCTCGCTCGTGGTGCTCGACAGCTGCAACGCGGGCGGCTTCCAGAGCATTGTGCAGGGCCGCGGCGACCGCGCGGGGCTCTTCTCGTCGCGCGCCAACGAGGAGTCGTCGGTGGCCTCCGAGGTCAACTCCGGCGGCTGGCTCGCCTACCACTTTCGCCGCGCCGTGAGCGGCGGCGTGCGCCGTCGCGACGACGGCTCGATCGACTTCGACGAGGTGAGCCGCTACGTGCAGTCGCAGTATCGCCAGAGCCGCGTGAGCGACCAGCACCTCGTGGCCGTGCGCGGCGACCGCCGCGGCGACTTCGCGATCGGCGGCGCGGGCGACGCGGCCGCGGTGCCTTCCAACGTGGCCGTCGCGCGCAGCGAGCGGCGCCGCGCGCCCGTGGTCGCCGAGATCCCCGCCGTGGGCGACGAGGGCGACGCGCAGCAGGGCGACGCGAGCGCGGACCCCTTCCGTCAGGCGATGAACCTCGGCGTCGGCATGGCGACCGGCGTGCTCGAGTCGCTCACCAAGTAGTCGCTCCCCTCATCCGTTCTCGCGCGCCCCGCCTCCCAACAGCTCCTCTCGCAACCGTTGCCGCAGCGCCCCGTGGCGCTCGATCGTGCGCGCCGTGTCGACCGCGAGGCGCACGGCCCGCTCGCTCCCCACCAGCACCGCGAGGCGCCGCGCGCGCGTGACCGCGGTGTAGAGGAGCGCGCGGTTGAGCAGCACAAAGTGCGACGTGTGCAGCCCGATCACCACGACGTCGTACTCGCTGCCCTGGCTCTTGTGCACCGTGGCCGCGTACGCGAGCGAGAGGTGGTCGATCGCGGCGCCCTTGTAGATCACCTCGCGGCCGTCGATCACCACCGCGATGGCCTCGGGCTCGATGCGCGCGACCACGCCGACGTCGCCGTTCCACACGTCGAGGTCGTAGTCGTTCTTGAGCTGCATCACCTTGTCGCCCACCGAGAAGCCCTTGCGCCCCCGTGCGACACCTGGGTTGAGCGCAGCCTGCAGCGCCTCGTTGAGCGCCTGCGCGCCGAGGGGGCC
Source organism: uncultured delta proteobacterium (assembly GCA_903885885.1). Taxonomy (GTDB): domain Bacteria; phylum Myxococcota_A; class Polyangia; order Polyangiales; genus CAISKJ01. The sequence continues at coordinate 4,954 of CAISKJ010001727.1, read as the reverse complement.
GCGGTGCGTGGGCACCAGCACCTGCACGTCGCGAATCGGGTGCACCCCGAAGGACCGCGGCACCCGCTGCGCCACCGTCGCTACGAGCAGCTTCGCCGCCTGCTCGGCGTCGTCGCACTTCACGAAGTACAGCTCGCCCGACGGCGGCACCGGCGCAGCCCCCTCGCGTAGCACCGCGCGCGGCGTCGAGGGCGTCGGTGCCGCGCCGCGCAGAATGTCGTACGCGCCGCGGATGATGGCGCTCGCGCTCGCCTGACGAAACACCTCGGTGAGCCGTATCGCGCGCACGTCGGCGATCGCGAGGAGGTCTGCGAGCACGGTGCCCGGCCCCACGGGCGGGAGCTGGTCGGCGTCGCCCACGAACACCAGCCGCGCCCCCCCGCGGAGGGCGCGCACCAGCGAGGCCGCGAGCTGCACGTCGAGCATCGAGGCCTCGTCGACGAGCACCACGTCGGCGTCGAGCGGTGAGCCCTCGTTGCGCGCGAAGCGACCCAGCCGCGGGATCCACTCGAGCAGCCGGTGGATCGTGCCCGCGGGGTGCTGCGTCGCCTCGGACAGACGCTTCGCCGCGCGGCCCGTGGGCGCCGCGAGCAGCACCGCGTGACCCGCCGCCCGGTGCAGGGCCACGAGCGCGCGCACCGCCGTGGTCTTGCCCGTTCCCGGGCCGCCGGTGAGCACCACGAGGGGCTCGCGCATGGTGGCCTCGACGGCCTCACGCTGCTTCGCGTTGAGGGCGCCCAGCGCCTGCGCGACGAGGGGCACCGCGAGCACGCGCACAGGCACCGCGATCACCGCGCGCTTGACCAGCCGCGCGAGGTCGCGCGCGAGGCGCACCTCGGCCTCGTAGAGCGGCGGCGGGTACACCCTGCCCCGGTCGCACACGAGGGTCTTGCGCGCAGCGAGCTCCTCGATCGCGCGCGGCACCAGCGCGGGGTCGACCCGCAGCGCCTCCACCCGCAGGGCGATCTCCTCGGGCGGCAGCGCCGTGTGCCCCTCGTCTTTCGAATCGAGCACCGCGTAGAGGGTCGCGCCCGCGATGCGCCGCGGGTCGCCCTCGCCGATGCCGACGGACCGCGCGATCTTGTCGGCGGTGAGAAAGCCCACGCCGTTGACCTCCTCGGCGAGGCGGTAGGGGTTGTCGCGGATCACCTTCGCGGTGTCGGCGCCGAAGCGCTCCCACACCCTGCGCGCGAGGGCCGGGCCCATCTCGAGGCTCTGCATGAAGGCCTTGCTCTCGACCTCGGCGCGGCGCGCGCGAAAGGCCTCCTGGATCTGCGCGGCGCGCGACTTCCCGATGCCCTCGACCTCGCGCAGGCGCTCGGGGTGATCGGCGATCACGTCGAGCGTCGAGGTGCCGAAGGCCCCCACGATGCGCTTCGCGATGGCGGGCCCCACGTTGTCGACGAAGCCCGAACCCAGGAGCCGCTCGATGCCGTCGGCCGTCGTCGGCAGCTCGGGCACGACCGCCTGCGCGCGAAGCTGCGGGCCGTGCGATTTGCTCTCCTCGTAGCGCCCCGTGACGCGCACCGGCTCGCCCACCGCGACGTCGCCGAGGGGGCCCACCACCGTGGCCTCGCTGCCGTCGACCACCGTGAGCCGAAGCACCGTAAACGACAGGTCATCGGCGCGGTACACGATGCCCTTCACAACGCCCCGCACCGTCACGCTCGCCCCGTCGCCCGGCCGCGGCGCCCCCAGCGGAAGTGTCGGCCTGTCGTCTGCCATCGCGCTCGGCCGCCGTTGTATCACCGACGCGCCGCCGCGCGCAGTTCGGCGCGACATTGGCTGACACTGTGACCGATCCCCGACGCGGGCGCTTGTGCTCTCGATGGGTGTGCGCATACTCGCAGCCCGAGAGGACACTGCCGCCGCCCCCATGACCTTACGCTTCGCCCTCGCCTTCCTCGTGTCGCTCACGGCGTGCAATGCCATCAACACGGGCACCACCCCCATCGATGCCGCCGCCCCCCTCGACGCGACGCCCGACGTGCCCCGCCTCGACGTGAACGTGCCCGAGATTGTGGCCGACAGCGGCTGCCCGGCGCCCGTGCGCATCACGCCCGCGTCGCTGCCCGCCACGGGGTTTCTCGCCCCGATCCGCGCGTTCTTTCGCCGCGCGGTCGACGGCGACACGGTGCACTTCGCCATTCCCATCACGGGCGAGATCGACGTGCGCATGCTCTGGGTGAACACCGAGGAGTCGCACGCGGCCGACCCCCGCAACAACACCGTCTTCGGCGTGCAGACCGCCAACTGGGCCATGGCCGTGATGCCCATGGTGGCCGAGTATCAGCTCGCGTTTCAGGCCGACCCGGCGCGCCCCGGCCAGCCCATGCTCGACATGTACGGGCGCCGCCTCGCGCTCGTGTTCGCCGACGGCGAACTCTGGCAGACCCGCCTCGTGCGCGACGGCTGGTCGGCCTACTACACCGACTTCGGCTGCGCACCCGCGCCCCTTCACCAGGCGCTCCTCAACGCCGAGGCCGAGGCCCGCGCCAACCATCGCGGCATCTGGGCGCCCATGCACCCCACCGATTACGCCGAGGTGTTCACCCGGTGGATCAGCACGCGCTGCCGCCCCAACCCCTTCCGCGCGCAGCCCTACTGCATGTGATGGCGCCCCCCTCGTTCGTCGTGTTCGGTGACGACTGGGGCGCGCACCCGTCGAGCGTTCAGCACCTCTTTCGCCGCATCGCGCGCGCGCACCGCACCGTGTGGGTCAACACCGTCGGCCTGCGCCCGCCGCGCCTCGACCGCGCCGACGCCGCCCGCGTCGTGCGCAAGCTCAAGAACATCGCGCGCGGCGCGGCGAAGGGCCCGCCCGACGCGCAGCACACCGAGTCGCTCGACCTCCACGTGGTGTCGCCGCCGATGGTGCCCTTCATGCGCCCGTCGCCGGTGCGCGCGCTCAACCGCGCCGCGGTGCGCTCGGCCGTCGAAGACCTCGCGAAGCGCCTCGACCTGCGCGACCCCGTCGTGCTCACCACGGTGCCCAACGGCGTCGACGGTGCCGGCCTCGCGGGCTCGCGGACCCTCGTCTACTACTGCGTCGACGACTTCACCCACTGGCCCGGCGTCGACGCCCTCGCGGCCGCCACGATGGAGGGCGAGCTCCTCGCGGCCGCGCACCTCGTCGTGGCCACGAGCGCCCACCTCGCCGCCACGCGCCGCTGCGCGCGGGGGCCCACCGAGCTCCTCCCGCACGGCGTCGACGTCGATCACCTCGCGCGCGCCAGCGACCCCGCCACCGCGCCCCTCGAAGGTGTGCGCCGCGGGCGCCCTGTGCTCGGGTACCTCGGCCTCCTCGACGCGCGCCTCGACGTCGAGCTCGTCACCGCCGTGGCCCGCGCGCGCCCCGACTGGGACGTCGTCTTCATCGGCCCCAGCGACGGCGCGCCCGACCCGCGCCTCGCGATGCCCAACGTGCGCATCCTGCCCGCGGTGCCCTACGCGAAGCTCCCCGAGGCGCTCGCCGCCTTCGACGTCGCCGTGCTCCCCTACTTGCGCAACGAGCTCACGCGCTCGATCAATCCGCTCAAGCTCCGCGAGTACCTCGCCTCGGCGCGGCCCGTGGTGGCCACCTCGCTGCCCGAGGTGAAGCGCTTCGAACCCGACCTCATGGTGGCCGACACGCGCGACGACTTCATCGCCGCCGTCGAGCGCGCGCTCGGTGACACCCGCGACCGCCGCGCCGAGCGCCGCGCCCTCCTCGCCGACGACACCTGGGACGCGCGCGCCGAGCGCCTCCTCGCACTGTGCCTCTCCGCCCATACACGACCATGACGATCGTCTCACGCATCGACTCGCTGCTCGGCCGCATCGACTCGCGCGGCGTTCGCCTCTGGGGCCCCGGGCTCGCGCGCGCCAACTTCGAGCGCGAGGCCCCCGACCCCGGGCGCCCGCTGCACCTCTACGTGTGCTTCGCCGACCACTTCGAGCCGCGCTGGCGCAAGCCCTCGCTCGACCTCGAGCGGCAGCGCGTGGCGCGCTGGGTCGACGCGTATCCCGCGCTCGCGCAACGGCACCGCGACTCCTTCGGCAGGGCCCCCGTGCGCACGCTCTTCTTCCCCGTGGAGGAGTATCGCCCCGAGCACCTCGACGCGATCGCCACGCGCGTGCGCGACGGCCTCTTCGACGTCGAGGTGCACCTGCACCACGACGACGACACGGCGGAGAACCTGCGCCGCACCCTCACCGATTTCGCGCGCACCCTCCACGACGCGCACGGCCTCTTGCGCAAGAACGCCGCGACGGGCGCGATCGAATACGCCTTCATTCACGGCAACTGGGCGCTCGACAACGCGCACCCCGCGGGCCTGTACTGCGGCGTGCCCAACGAGCTCTCGGTGCTCGTCGAGACGGGCTGCTACATGGACATGACGCTCCCCTGCGTACCCTCGCCCGCGCAGGCCCGCATGGTGAACACCATCTACTATGCGAAGGGTCGCGAGGGCGTCTCGCGCGGGCACGACACGGGGCGCCCGCTGCGCGTGGGCTCGCAGCGCCAGGAGGGCGAGCTCCTGCTCGTGCCGGGCCCCCTCGGGCTGCACTGGAACTCGCGCGCGAAGGGCGTGGTGCCTCGCATCGAGGCCGGGATGCTCGAGCCCGAGAACCCCGTTCCGCTGGCCGACCGCGTGCGCGCGTGGGTGAGGTACGCGCCCGCGCTGCCGGGTGCGCCCAACCATCGGTTCATCAAGCTGCACGCCCACGGCTGCAACGGCGACGCGCCCGACTGGTTTCTCAACGCGGGCGGGCCGTTCGACCAGATGCTGAGCATCCTCGAACGCGAGCGGAGCGACGCGCGCTCGGTGTTCCTCCACTACGTGACGGCGCGCGAGATGTACGAGGCCATCAAGCGCCTCGAAGCGGGCGAGTAGGTCCTACGCGCCTGGCGCGACACACGGAGAACGACCATGAAGGTGCTTGTGATCGGGGCGACGGGTGCGACCGGCGT
>CAISKJ010001726.1 GCA_903885885.1 uncultured delta proteobacterium | reverse complement strand
TGGCCGTGCCGCTCGCGATGTTCGGCGCGACGGCGCTCACCTGGTACATCGTCGGCGGCGCCTTCATGCTCCGCGATGGCGCGGGCGAGCCGTTGGGAATCCCGCTGCAGGTGTCGAAAAACTGGCACCTCACGTACCCGCTCAACTGGTACCACCTGTACGCGCAGCCCACCTTCGGGGCCGCGCCCGTCACCCTGGAGCTCACCGTCGCGAGCTCGCGCTGGGGCGAGACCTACGCCGCCTCGCACGCGCAGCTCAGCCTCGTGGGCTGGAACGATCAGGCCACCGGTCGCTGGGAAGAGTCGGCCCTCGGCGCCTTCGGCGAGAGCATCACCTACGACCCCGACCAGACGGCGAACCGCTCCATGGTCGACGACGTGCGACCGTTCCTCGTCAACGCCGGGCGGCGCTGGAGCTGGACCGGCAACGTCGGCGGCGCCGACTTTCTCCGCTACACCACGGCGGCGCAACCGACCGTGCTGCGTCGCCTCGCGCGCGTGCGCACCCACCACGCGATGAACGGCCCCAACCTCACCGACGCGGTGTACGCGGGCGTCTCCACCGACGGGCGCATCGAGGGCCGCATCCGCGCGCGCCTCGGGCGCACCGACGACCTGGTGCGCGTCTACTACCAGCTCGAATATCGCTTTCTGCAAGACGTCACCTACGACCGCCTCGCGTTCTTTCAGATGTCCGCCGACAACTACGGCGACAACACCTTCACCCGCTACGCGTACGGCAACGCGGCGGGCGCGCTCGTCGACCTGCCCGTGCCCGACCACCGCACCACGGGCTACGCCCGCCCCGAAGACCGCGGCATCGCCCTGCCCGGCGACGCGCCCTGGGTCGCCCTCTACGGCGCCACCCCGGTGTCGGGCGACACGCTCAACGAGCACCTGGCGCAGGTGGGCTTCGTCGTGCGCGACTACGAGGCCAACCTCGGCGGCACCATCGTGCGCACGCCGCACATCAACGTGCAGCGCACCAACAACCGCTTCTCGCAAATGGCCTTCGAACTGGCCCTCCCCGCGGGAGACGGATCGCCCGCGTGCGGCGCCCCCTGCGGCGGTCGCACGCGCTTCGTGCCCGCGGGGAGCACCGTGCGGGCGACCGTCGAGTATGTGGTCCCGCCCGCGGTGCAGTCGGCGTACTACGGCGCGTCGCCGCTGCTCACGTCGCTGCCCGCGGCGTCGTTCAACACCGCCGCCCTCATGCGCGAGCTCGCGGCGGCCAACCGCCTCTCCGTCGCCGTGCGCACGGGCACCCTGCGGCGCGCGCAGCCCGTCGAGATCGACGCCGTGGCGGCGGCCGTCGCGGCAGAGTTCACCCTCACCGGCGGCAGCGGCTACGTCGCGATGACGCTGCACCGCCTCCCGCGCCACGACGGGTGGCACCTGCAGCGTCGCGTCGCGGGCGCGTGGGCGAACGTCGCGCAGTCGGTGGCGGGCAACGACTGGTGGCAGGCCAACTACGACGCCGACGACCGCAGCTGGTCGCTCACGTTCAACGTGCCCAACCCGCAACCCACCGAGTATCGCCTCGTGTGGGTCGCCCCCGCCGCGTGAGCGAGGCCGCGTCGACAAATCGCGCGCGCTCCCACGACGCGATAACCTACACAATCGGGCGGTGATAGCGTCGCCGCGAGGTTCTCTTCCGATGTACCGAACGCTCCTGTGCCTCGCACTTCTGGCCGGCTGCACGCAGGCCTCCGTGCCCCCGACCAACCGGCCCGACACCGACGTAACCTTCGTCGCCGACAACCCGATCGTCGACTCGGCCAGCGACACCGCGCCCGGCACCGACGTGGCGCCCGGCACCGATGCAACTTCCGGCACCGACGCCGCGCCCGGCAGTGACGTGGCGCCCGGCACCGACGCAACTTCCGGCACCGACGCAACTTCCGGCACCGACGCCGCGCCCGCCCTCGACGCGCCTGCCCCCATGGACGCCGGCCTCGACGCAGTCGCCGACGTCACCGTCGCCGACGACGCGCCCGCGGCCACCGATGGTGCGTGCGCCGACGACGCCGTGCTCTGCCCCGTCGACGGTGGTGCGCCGGTGTGCTCGACCCTCGTGCGCGACCCGAACAACTGCGGCGCCTGCGGCCGTCGCTGCTGCAACCCCACCGATCGCTGCGCGGGCGGCGCGTGCACCTCGACGCGCTGCTTCGGCACGCAGATGCCCTGCACCTCGCCCACGCCCACCGACGCGGGCTGCATCGAGACGCTCTGCGTCGACACGAGCTCCGACGACGCCAACTGCGGCGCGTGCAACCGCGCGTGCCCCGATGGCACCTTCTGCGTCGGCTCACGCTGCATCGGCGCGTAGCGCTTCTCAGTCTGCGCAGCGCGTGAGCCCGAGCGACGCGAGGTGACGCGCGAGCGCCGCGCGATGCTCAACGTGCGGAGTCACTCCCGGGCGCCGCGAGACCTCCAGACCCCCAACGTCATCACCCCCGACGCCTCCGAGCATACCTCCCGAGGGGCGAACAGATACCTCGCGATCCCCGCGGCGATCTCGTCCGAGCAGTCGGGCAGACGCAACGACCCGGCTGCGCGCTCGATGGGCTCGACACGGAGGCGCCGCGCGCCGATGCTCGCGCAGTGGAGGCACGCGCTTTGAGGCGATGGATCCGCGCGCTCGCTCCGTGCGCCCTTGTGGCGTCGATGAACGCCCTCGCCGCGTTCTCCGAGGCCACGCCCAACCTCCTGCGCCTCGGCGTGCATGCGTCGCAGCCCTACAGCTATGCGGTGCTCGCCGCCGCGGCGGTCGGCGCGGCGCTCCTCGGTCTCGCGCACACACGGCGCACGCGCCCGTGGGTGGTGCTCGTGCCGCTGCTCCCCGTCACCGGCGCGGCCGCGGCGATGGTCGCGATGCTCTACCGCACACAAGCCGCCGCGCTCGACGGAATGTCGCCCCGGTGGCCCATGTCGTCGGCCGGATGGACCCGCGAGGTCTTCGCCGAGGCGGGCGCGCTGCGGGCCCTCGGGGCCTTCGAGGGCGTCACGCTCGCGCTGGCCCTCGTCGCCTCGCTCGCGCCCGCGTGGTGGCCCCGCGAGGGCGTGCGCCGCGCGCCGGCCGTGCTCGCGGCCCTCACCATCGCCCTCACGACCACGGTGATGCGCGGCACGCTGCCGGTGCTCTGGCAGGCCGACAAGGTGAGCCCCGTCGTGTTCGTGGCCCCCCTCCTGGCGCTGCTCGCGCCGCCGCTGCTGGCCCTCACGCTGCGCCGCCCGCCGCCGGAGCCCGCGGCGAGCGACGCGTCGACGCCGTACCGCGCGTCGCCCGAGGTCGCCCCCGCCGAGGCCTCCCTCGACGCCGCGTCGGTGGCCCTCGCGGTCGCGCTGCTGCTCCCGTGGATGGCCTGGGAGTCGCTCCGCGGCGCCGTCGCGATCACGGGCACCAGCCACTGGACCTGGAGCAACTTCGAGCTCGACACGTACGGCGTCGCGCAGCTCCGCGAGACGCTCCTCGCCCTCGCCACGCGCTGGCGTCGCTTCATGCTCCCCTTCGCGGTCGCGTCGGCGCTCGTCGCGCTCGCCCGCGGGGCCGACCGTCGCGCCGTGCGCGCATGGGCCGTCGGCGCGTTGCTCGTCGTCGTGGGCGACAGCGTCACCCTCGCGCGCCACGCCGCCCTGAAGCGCGCGATCGACGCCACGACGCTGCACACTACGTGGCTGTGGTCACCAGGCGCCGCGTGGCTCGACCGCGCGCCCGACCCCGCCGCGCAGCCGCCCGAGGAGCTTCGCTGGAGGGCGTCGGGCGCCGTCGAGGCGGTTGCGCCCGCCGAGCGCGCCGACGACTGGCGCGCGGGCCCGCTCGTTCACCTCGACGACGCGCTCTCGGGCTACGCGTGGGAGTCGCATCTGCGCCGCTGGCGCGCCTCGTCTCCGGGCGATGCGCTCACGGTGTTCAGCCGCTGCGCGCGCGGCCACGACGCGTGGCTCGACGACCCGCGCCACGAGGTGTCGCCCTCCGAGGCGCGCGGCATCGCCGCGTGTCACCTGATCCTCGAGGTGGCCCGCGAACCCGTCGATCTCGTCGACCCCGCGGGCAGCGTGGTGCGCGTCACCGGCGAGTGGAGCGCGAGCGTGGGCGGCGTCGCCGTCGACCTCCACGCCTGGCGCGCGAGCGGGCCCACGCTCTGGGTCGTACCCGACGGAGATTTCGTTTCGGGGGCGACCGTGGCGCGCGCGGCCAACCGCCTGCGCGACGGCCGCACGCGCGTGCTCCTCGGGTGGACGACCCGCGCACAACGCTAAAAGCGCCACGCGCCGCCCTCCGCGGTGAGCCCGCCTCCGCGTCTCTCCGTTCAACCGATCAATCGGTTTTGGTTGTCTGTTGAGAGTTGACAACAAGGCCTACCATCCTACGGACAACACGCACAGCCGTCGGCGTCGAGGCGCCGACGGCGACCTCACCCCGACCGCGTCGTTGTGGCGACAATACGCTGAGGGGCGACGCAAAAGCCTCCGCACCCCTGCGCGTGTGAGGTGTCACACTCCGTGCGACGTCCTTATGGCGCCATAAGAAACCGTCGGGCGCGCTCAGCGGCGCAGCCGCGCCCGCGGCACCCGCTGCGGCTCTTCGCCCTCGGCGCGCACCGTCACCTCGCCGTTGCGATGCACGCGCACCACCCGCGAGGGCACCCAGCCGTCGCCCTGGGCGCGCCACACCGCCTGACCGCTCTCGAGCCGATCGCCCTCGGCGACGGCCACGCCGGGCGCCGCCGGGGCGCTCGCGTCGGACGCGGCCGCGGGC
>CAISKJ010001725.1 GCA_903885885.1 uncultured delta proteobacterium | reverse complement strand
GGCGCGCCCTCACCGCAACGCCCGATGGCCACGGGCGCGGCGAGTGCGAAAGCGTCCGCGCGTGGCATCACTCTCTGCGAACGACGGGCCGAAAACCACCCTCCGCGAGGACCTCACCGCCCTGCTCCAATCTCCCCGGGAGCTGTGGCTGGTCTACCTCGCGACCTTCCTCGAATACCTGGGGATCTTCTCGTTCCTCCAGACGCTCCCGCTCTGGCTCTCGAGCGACTTTCACATGGACGACCGGCGCGCCGGGTGGTGGGCGGCGACGTTCTCCACCCTCGTCACCCTCTTCGTCTTCATGGTGGGCACCGTGGCCGACCTGGTGGGCGTGCGCCGCATGCTCATCATCTCGTTCAGCCTCGCGGCGCTCACGCGCCTCGGCATGTCGCTCGCGCCCACGACGGCCCTCGCCATCACCATGCTCCTGGCCTTCGGCTTCGCCTACGCGAGCACCTCGCCGGTGCTCCAGACCGCGGTGCACCGGGCCACTTCGAAGCGCGCGCGGGCCTTCGCCTTCTCGCTCTGGTACGTGAGCTTCAACCTCTCGGGCACCCTCGTGGGCCCCATGATCGACGGCACCCGGCGGCACTTCCTCGACCCCGCCACGCACCACCTCGCGCCCCGCGCCGTCTCGCTCCCCATTCTGGGCGAGCGCGTGATGACCGCCCACGCGGCCATTCTGGGCCTCGGCTTCGTGTTCGCCACGCTGGCCGCCGTGGTGATGCTCTTTCTCCGCAAAGACTTCGAGAAGCACGTGCCCGCCGACGACGGCCCGCCGCAGCCCGAGGCCCCCAAGGTGTCGCCCCTGCGCGCCCTCCGCGAGGTGTTCACCGACCGCACCTTCTGGAAGTTTCTCTTCCTCCTCTCGCTGCTCTCGCTCGTGAAGATGATGTTTCAACACATGCACTTCACGTGGCCCAAGTACGTCACCCGCGAGCTCGGCGACGAGTTCCCGGTGGGCACCATCTGGTCCATCAACTCGTTCTTGATCTTGTTCCTCGCGCCCCTCGGCACGGCGCTCACGCGCAACCGTCGCCCCCTCGACGTGCTGCTCCTCGGCGCGTTCATCTCCGCCGCGTCGCCCTTCGTGCTCTGCTTCGGCTCGACGATCTATCACCAGGTCGCGATGATCCTGGTGCTCACCATCGGCGAGGCCCTGTGGTCCCCGCGCCTCTACGAGTACAACCTCTCGGTGGCCCCCCGCGGCCGCGAGGCCACCTACGTGAGCCTCGCCGCGCTGCCCACCTTCTTCGCGAAGTTTCTCGTGGGCCCCACGTCGGGCTACCTCCTCGCGCGGTACTGCCCCGCGACGGGCCCGCGCACCCCGGCCATCCTCTGGGCCATCATCGGCATCAGCACGATGCTCGGCCCCATCGGGGTGCTCTACTTCCGCAACTGGATCACGCGCAAAGACGAGCCCGCCGCCGCGCCCGCCGCGGCCTGACCAGCGCCCCCGCGCCGCGCTTCGCCTAGAAGCGCACCTGCCCCTGCACCTGACCGATGAACGCCGCGCCGTCGCACAGGCCCAGCGTGGTGGCGCCCACGAGCGCGCCCACCTGCCAGCGGTCGATGGTGAAGCTCCCTACGGCGCCGCCGATGAAGTCGACCTCGCTGCGGCCCGCGGCGCAGCGCGAGGCCACGGCGGCGGGGCTCTCGTCTTCTTCGCCGAGGTCGCCGCGGAGCTGCGCCGACACGCCCAGCGCGAGGGCGGGAACGGGGCGCAGCGCGGCGTACACGCGGCCCTCGATGTCGCGCTCGTCGCCGTTGGTGATCGACTGCCCGAAGGTGCCCTGGAGCCCCAGCTCGTAGCGGGCCTGGCGGTACTGCATCGAGACCGACGCCTCGACCTCGTTCTCGCCGCCGTGATAGCCCACGCGCTTGTAGGTGAGCGACGCGCCGCCGAGCAGCCCCAGCCCGTTGGCCGCGCCCAGAAACTGCCAGCGCACCTGCGCGAAGGGCGTAATGCGATCGGCCGCGTTGGAGCGGTCGCCGCCGAACCACTGCGTGCCCGCGGCGATGGTGAAGCGGGCGGGCAGCCCGAGCTCGGCGTTGACGAAGGGCCGCACGTTGTCGATCTGGTTGGCCGCCGGCGTGGTGGGCGCCACGTACGACTGAAAGTCGGCCCCCACGGTGAGCCGCGGCATGAGCGACGGCAGCGCCGCCGCGGGCGTAAACAGCGACGTCGGCGACGTGTACGCGCCCCCCGTCGGGTCGGCGAAGCGCCCGCTGCGATCGGGCGCGGCGTCTTGCGCGGAAGCCCGCGAGGGCGACGCAACGACAATGCAGGCAGACACGAGCGCGAGGGGGATGAGCCGCATGACGGCGCTGACGGTAGGTCGCCCGGCGCAGCCCCGTAAAGACGGCAGCGTGTCGCGCCCGCGAGCCCCCACACGGGGAGTTGCGCCGCGCAGGGGCACTCCGCCGCAACCGCACCAGTTCTACTATACAAGACACAAAGACAGAAAACATCACCGTTCTACAATCACAGAACCGACACAATCGCTTCATTTAAAATCGAATGGCGCAAAACAGCGGGCCATTGCGCCAGCATGATCTACTATAATAGACATCAGTCTACTTTAAGAGACACCCGATGGGTCCACCATCGGCTCGAGGTGCCATGAGAACGAGAGACTTCGTAGCGGTGCGTCGCGCCGCGGCGGCGGCTGCGCTCGCCTGCGCGCTGGCGGCGAACAACGCGTGGGCGGTCGACTGCAACACGCTGCCATCGCCGGTGTACGGCATCGGGGGGAGCGCGCAGAAGCCCCTGCTCGCGCGGCTCGGGGCGCGCATGGCGGCGCTCGCGGCGCCGCGCACGCTGATCTACCAGGCGCCTGGCGCGTGCCTGGGGACCAACGCGATCATCAACAACACGCGGCTCACCGGCACGGCCTCGTACTGGACGGCCGCGGGCGCCGAGCAGACCTGCGACCTGCCCGTGGCGGGCCAGGCCCCCGACTACGCGAGCAGCGGCACGCAGGCCACGCTGTGCCCGGGCGTCACCGCGCTCCCCTCGGGCCTCGGCGACTTCGAAGGCCCCGTCACCACGTGGAACTTCTTCGTGCCCGTCGCCTCGAGCCAGCAGTCGATCTCGACGGAGGCGGCGTACTTCGTCTACGGCTTCGGCCGCGACGGCATGGCCGCCCCGTGGACCGACGAGGCCGCCATCATTCGCCGCGACGCCAACTCGGCGGCGCAGATCATCGTGGGCCTCGAGACCGGCGTGCCCACGGAGCGCTTCCGCGGCGTCGACGCGATGACCAACGGGCGCAGCATCTCGCTCGTGGCGATGGCCACCAACGCGCAGGCCGCCATCGGCTTCGCGAGCGGCGAGAACGTCGACGCCAACCGCGCCACCGTGCGCACCCTCGCGTTTCAGCACACGGGCCAGACCTGCGGCTACTGGCCCGACGCGACGGCCACCGCGTTCGACAAGCGCAACGTGCGCGACGGCCTGTACTGGCTCTGGACCACCACGCACTTCTTCGCCCGCACCGACTCCACGGGCACGATCACCAACCCCCTCGTGCGTGACTTCGTGGGCTGGTTCACCGGCGCCATCGCGCCCCCCGCCGCGGTGCCCATTCTCGACCTCACGATCCAGAACGGAAACATCCCCCGTTGCGCCATGCGCGTGTCGCGCACCCGCGACCTCGGAGCCCTCGCGAGCTTCGCGCCCGACGCGCCCTGCGGCTGCTACTTCGAGCGCGTCGCCACCGGCGCCACCACCTGCGCGGCGTGCACCGACAGCGCCGCCTGCCCCACGAGCGCCCCCGTGTGCCGCCACGGCTACTGCGAGGTCAACTGACATGAACGGCTCCACCCTCCGCCGCCTCGCGCTCGCGTCGCTCCTCGCGCTCGCCGCGTGCAAATCGACGCCCGAAGAGGCCCCCTCCGACAGCGGCCCGATCGTGCGCGACGCGCAGACCGACGCGACCGCCGACGTCGCCGCCGACGCGACCGCCGACGTCGCCGCCGACGTCACCAACGACGTGACCGCCGACGTCACCAACGACGCGAGCAACGACGCCACCAACGACGTCACCACCGACGCGGGCGCCGACGCCGCCGCAGACGCCTCGTGCGTGGGCGACGGCGGCTGCTACGCGTGCCCGCCCACCACCTCGACGCAGATCATCACGCGCTGCACGGCCGCCTCGTGCGCGCGCTTCGACAACGCCGCGCGCCTCCCGCGCCTCCTCGCCGACGGCGGACTCCCCGCACTGCCATGACCGATCGCTCCCTCGCTCGCCACGCCGCCGCGCTCGCCATCGCGTGCGCCGCGTCGCGCGCCACCGCGCAAACGTCCGACGCCCCCGACGACGCCGCGGCCCTCCGCGCGCGCCTCGCCGCGCTCGAAGCGCGCCTCACGGAGCTCGAGCACGCGCCGCCGCCCGCACCACCGCCGCCACCACCGCCACCTCCTCCTCCGCCGCCGACGGTCGAGGGTCCGCCGCCGATTCGCCTCGCGCCGCCGCGCTTCGACGGCGGGCTGCTGCCGCCCGTGGGCGTAACGGTGTCGGGCTACGCGCAGCTCCAGTACGAGGGCTCGCAGCTCTCGGAGAACCAGATTCAGCAGGGCGGACTGCCCTACAACCGCGACCGCTTCGTGGTGCGCCGCGGGCGCCTGCGCGTCGACGGCAGTTACCCGTGGGCCACCTTCGCCCTCGAGCTCGACGGGAGCACCACGCGCGGACCCTTCTTCGGCGTGCGGCGCGCCGAGGGGTCGTTCGTGTGGCGCAACCGCGCCAACCCCGCCGTGCCCTACCTCATGGTCACCGCGGGGCTCACCGAAATCCCCTTCGGCTACGAGCAATCGGCGGGGGTGCGACGGCGCGTGTTCATGGAGCGCTCGCTCGCATCGCTCGCGTTCTTTCGCGCCGAGCCCGACGTGGGCGTGCGCGTCTCGGGCGGCCTCGGCTTCTTTCGCTACGCGCTCGCCCTCATGAACGGCACGCCCCTCGACGACCGCCCCAACGCCGCGCCCCTCGCCCCCACCGTCGAGAAGACCTGGGTCGGTCGCCTCGGCTTCGACACGGGCCCGTCGGAGCGCTGGCAGGTGTCGGGCGGCGCCTCGTTCCTCGCGGGAACGGGCCTCCACGCGGGCACCGACGCGTCGCCGAGCTCGGTGCTCTGGCGCGACCTCAACGAGAACAGCACCCTCGACGCGGGCGAGCTCACCGCCGTGCCGGGCCGCGCGGCCACGCCGTCGCTCACCTACGCCTCGTGGGCCGTCAACCTCGACGCCTCGGTGCGCGTGCACACCCGCCTCGGGTGGTCGCACCTCTACGGCGAGCTCACCCTCGCCACCAACCTCGACCGCGGTGTGTTTCCCGCCGACCCCGTCGCAGCGGGCTCCGACCTGCGCCATCTGGGCTTCTATGTGGGCTTCGTGCAAGAGCTCACACGCTGGGCCATCGTGGGCGTTCGCTACGATTACTACGACGCCAACAGCGACTTTCTCGTAACCCGGCAGGGGCGCTTCGTGCCCGCGAGCCTCGCCGTGCAGACCTTCTCGCCCCTCGTGGGCGTGAACGTGGGCGACCACCTGCGGCTGCTCTTTCAGTACGACGCCATCGTCGACACGCTGGGCCGCGACGGCCGCGGCGTGCCCACAGACCTCGCCAACGACCAGTTTACCCTGCGCTCGCAGGTGGAGTTCTAGGATGCGCGCAACGCCCCTCGTCGCGCTCCTCGCGCTCGTCGGATGCTCCGGCGAGGCGCAGCCCGTGGGCCTCGGCGAGCCCCTCTTCGTACGCAACGGCGTGTTCCAGACGGGCGAGCTGCCGGGCACCGCGCCCTCCGACGCGGGCGCGACGGTGCTGCCCGGGATTACCGCCGTCGAGTCGGCCAACAACGTGATCTCCGCGGCCCAGGGCGGCAAATCGTACGCAGGCCGAACGACCCCCGAGGCCTGGTCCGTGGGCGTGCGCCTCGACGCCCTCGGCACGGGCTGGTGGATGATCCCCGTCGGCGGCGCCGACCCCAGCTACAACAACGAGCTCACCTGGCAGCTCACCGCCGACTTCGGCGGCGCCATCACCCCGGGCCTCCACCGCCTGCGCTTCGTGGCCCTCGACGCGCAGGGCCGCGGCGGCGCGCAGCGCGAGGCGCGCGTGTGCGTGCTCCCCGCGGTGCCCGACAACCTCAACGCCTGCGACCCCACGATCGCGCCCCCCGACGCGGTGCTCTCGCTCGCGTGGGACACCGACGCCGACCTCGACCTCGTGGTCGTCACCCCCGAAGGCAAGATCGTCGACGCGCGGCACCCCACCACGGCGCCCGTCACGGGCACGGCCGTCGACCCCGCGGCCCTGCGCGACCCCTCTACGGGCACGCTCGACCGCAACAGCAACGCGGGCTGCGCCATCGACCACATTCGCCGCGAGAACCTCGTGTGGCAGGGAGCGCCCGCGCCCGGCACCTACCGCGTGTACGTGAGCCTCTTCGACGCGTGCCGACAGCCCGCCGCGCGCTTTCGCGTCACCCTCACGCGCCGCGCCGACGGCGCCTCTCCGGGCACCCATCGCCCCGCGGAGACGCTCCGCCGCGACGGCATCGTGACGGCCATCGCCGCCCGCGGCGGCGCCACGCTGGGCACCTTCGTCGCCGAGGTCACGCTGCCGTGATCGCCACCCTTCGCACACGGTGACGCACGAGATGGTTCGCATCCGAACGATCGCCCTCGGCGCCCTCACGCTGGCGCTCGTCGCACCCGCGGCGGCCCTCGCTCAGCAGCCCCCCGAGGCCGCGGCCGCGCCGCGCATCACGCGCCGCCCGCGGCTCACGCGCTTCGTCGAGGCCCCGTGGCCCGTCGACGCGCCACTGCGCCCCGACGGCGCCGTCGTCGTGCTGCGACTCACCCTGTCGGCGACGGGCGTTGTCGACGACGCGACGGTGACCACCAGCGGCGGCGCAGACTTCGACGCGGCGGCCCTCGCGGCGGCGCGGCAGTTCGTCTTCGAGCCCGCCGAGGTCGACGGGCGACCGCGCCCGATTCAGCTCGCGTACCGCTACCGCTTCACGGTGCGCGTGGAGCCTCCGCCGCCTCCGCCGCCCCCTTCCCCCGACGAGATCGTTCGTAACCGAACGATCGCTCCCGAGGCCCCTCCGCCGCCTCCGCCGCCGACGCCCGCGGCCCCCGTCGCGGCGCCGCCCGAGTACGGCCTCGTGCTCACGGGCGCGCAGACCCGTCGGCAGGTGGTGTCCACCGAGGTGAGCGCCGATCAGGCGCGGCGCATCCCGGGCACGCAGGGCGACGTGCTGCGCGTGGTCGAGAACCTCCCGGGCGTAGGCCGCGCGTCGGTGGGCGCGGGGCAGCTCGTGGTGTGGGGCGCGGCGCCCGAAGACACGCGCGTGCTCCTCGACGGCGTGCCCGTTCCGCGGCTCTACCACGACGGCGGCCTGCGCTCGGTGGTGCCCGGCGACCTCATCGCCTCCGTGGAGCTCGCGCCGGGCGGCTACGACGCGCGCTACGGGCGCGGCCTCGGCGGCCTCGTGTCGGCCACCACGCGTCCCCTCGACGGCGACGGCGTGCACGGCGTGGTGTCGGCCGACCTCTACGACGCCGCGGCCACCGTGCGCGCCAACCTCGGGCGCGGCGTGCGGGCGTCGGTGGGCGCGCGGCGCAGCCACCTCGACGCGCTCCTCACGGGCGCGACGGCCGACCAGGTGTCGACCCTTCTCCCGGTGCCGCACTACCTCGACGGGCAGGCGCGCGTCGCGTGGCAGCGCTCGCGCGACGAGCGCGACGAGATCACCCGCGCCGTCACCTCGCCGGACCCCGCGCGCGCGGCCCTCGAGACCCGCGCGCTGGGCTTCGAACGCGTGTGGGGGCGCTGGCGCCGCGAGCTCGCCGACGGGGCCACGCTCACCGTGACCCCGTGGGTGGGCCACGACGCGAGCGCCACCGTGAACCGCGTCGGGCTCGTGGAGACGGCGCTCGACCGCGACGCCGTGTCGGGCGGCGTGCGCGCGCAGTGGCGCGGCCGCGTGGCGTCGTGGATCACCGTCGAGACGGGCCTCGACCTCGAGGTGACGCGCGCCGACCTGGGGCGCCGCGGTTCGATCGGCGCGCCCTCGCGCGAGGGCGACGTGCGCGCCTTCGGGCAGAACCCGCCCGACGCCGTCAACGCCGACCGGTGGAGCGCGACCACGGTGGGCATCGCGCCCTACGCGCAGGCCGACGTGTCGCTCCTGCGCGGGCGGCTTCACATCGTGCCGGGGCTGCGCATCGACCCCTACGTGCAGACGGTGAGCCGTCGCACGCCGCTCGTGGGCGACCTGCCCGCCGTGGGGCTGATGCAGCAGACCGTCACCGTGGAGCCGCGCCTCGCCCTGCGATGGACGCCCACCCCGCGCGTCACGGTGAAGGCCGCGGTGGGTCGCTACGGGCAGTTTCCGCAGGCCGAAGACCTCTCGGCGGCCTTCGGCACGCCCGCCCTGGGCATCGCGCGGGCCACGCAGACGCTCGCGGGCGTCGCGGTGCAGGCGACGCGCACCACGTCCGTCGAGGTGACGGGCTTCGCGACGTGGAGCGAGGGCCTCGTGGCGCGCCAGTCGGCCGAGAGCCCGCGCGTGGCCGAGGCGCTGGCCGCGACGGGCGAAGGCCGCGCGTACGGCGCGCAGGTGCTCGTGCGGCAGGCGCTGTGGCACGGGCTCATGGGCTGGTTGAGCTACAGCCTCATTCGCAGCGAGCGGCGCGCGATCGCCGACGCGCCGTGGCGGCTCTTCGACTACGACCAGACGCACGTGCTCACCGCGCTCGTGACGTGGGATCTGGGGCGCGGCTTCGAAGTGGGCGTACGCGCGCTACGCGACGGGCATGCCCCGCACGCCGGTGACGGGCGCGTGGTTCGACGCGCTGCGCGACCGCTGGCAGCCCACCTTCGGCGCGCAGAACAGCGAGCGCATCCCCGACTTCGTGCAGGTCGACGCGCGGGTTTCGAAGCGCTTCGCGCTCGGCCCCACGCAGCTCGACGTGTCGCTCGAGGTGCAGAACGTGACCGACCGCGCCAACCCCGAAGAGGTCGTGTGGAACAGCAACTACTCGCAGCGGGGCTACATCACCGGCCTCCCCGTGCTGCCCGTGCTGGGGGCCCGATGGACCTTCTGAGACTCGCCCTCTGCGCCACCCTCATCGCGGCCTGCGCGCCCACGCTCGACGACCCGGCGTCGCGGGTCACGGCGCGGCGCGTCCTCGCGGTGCGGCTCGAGCCTGCGGAAGCCGCGCCGGGCGAGGCGGTGCGCGCGATCGCGCTCGTCGCCGACCCGACGGGCGACGGCGCCGACGCCGCCGTGCGCTGGAGCTGGTGCGAGGCGCGGCGACCGCTCACCGAGCTCGGCCCCGTGGCGCCGCGGTGCCTCGTCGACGGCCCGTGGCAGCGCGCGGTCGGCGACGGCGCGCGCGTCGACGCCACGCTCCCGATGAACGCGTGCAGCGTCTTCGGTCCCGACCCGCCCGACACGCAGCAGGGCGAGTCGGCGCGCCCCGTCGACCCCGACGCCACGGGGGGCTACAGCGCGCCGCTGCGGGTCAGCGTCGACGGCGTTGCGGCCCTCGGCTTCGCGCGCCTGCGCTGCGGGCTCGCGGGCGTGACGCGCGCGCAGGCGGCGGACTTCACGCGGCGCTATCGACGCAACGAGAACCCCGTGATCGAGGCCGTCGAGCGCGTCGAGGGCGGCGTCGCCGCGGTGGTCTCGGAAGGGCCCGAGGCGCCGCCGCTGAGCGTGCGCGCGGGCGCGACGGTGACCCTGCGCGTGCGCTGGCCCGCGTGCGCGGCCGAGGCGTGCGGCGGGGCCGAGCGCTACGTGCTCTTCGACCCCGTTACGCGCTCCCTGGTCGAGCGCGGCGAGGCGATGCGCGTGAGCTGGTACACCACCGACGGGAGCTTTCGCGAGGTGCGCACGGGCCGCGGCCGCGACGACGTAGCGCGCGAGACCGACAACGTGTTTACGGCCCCCGCACGGGCGGGCGATGTGCGCGTGTGGATCGTGCTGCGCGACGAGCGCGGGGGCGTTGCGTGGCGCGCGCTGCGCCTGCGGGTGGGCTGAGCGGAGGG
>CAISKJ010001724.1 GCA_903885885.1 uncultured delta proteobacterium | reverse complement strand
GGCGCGCCCGCGCTCGTCAACCTCACGGTGTACCGCGACGTAGCGCCCGAGATGTACCTCCAGTCCGGGGGCGGCGACCGCGGCGTGGCGGCGCTCACGGCGCAGCCGCCGGTCAACGGCGCGCGGCTGCGCGTCACGGGCACGGTGCTCGGGCAGGTGCTCGAGTCGCCCTCGGGCCGCACGTGCCAGCTCGTGGTCGAGAACCGCGCGTGCCCCAACGGCCGCTGCACCACGTGGATCGATCTGCCCGACGGCGCGCAGGTCGCGTCGGGCGCGCAGGTCGAGGTGGTGGGCGAGGTGCGCGGGGCGCGCGCCTACGCGCTCGCGTCGGGCGAGCGCCGCAGCGACCCCGTCGTGATCGCCGTGATCGTCACGCCGCGGCGGTAGACGGTAGCGCGCCACCCAACCACGCGCTGTACGCGGCCTCGGGGCTCGCTGTACGGTGACGCTCCCTCCGCGGCCCGCACCATGACCTCGCACCCCTCGCCCACGCGCGCCCCGCTGCCGCTCATAGCCGCGCTCCTCACGCTCGCCGCGCCCACGTACGCCGTCACGGTTCGCCCGGGTCACGTCGCCATCGTCGATGCGCCGCGCGGTGTCAGCCCCTTTCGTCTGCCCGCGCAGCCGTGGCGCGCGCTGCGTCGCGTCGAGCTCCCCTCGCCCTGCGCGCAGCCCGCTGTGCTGCTCCCCGACGGCACCGTGGCCGTGGGCCTCGACGCGCCGCCGGGCGTCGCCTTCGTCACGCGGGGCGGCGACGCCGTCACCTCCGTGCGCCTGCCCGCGCGCATCTCGCAGCCCCTCGCCGTAGGCCTCGACGGTCGACTCTTTGTCACCACGGGGCGCGCGGTGCTCACCGTCGCTCCCGACGGCAGCATGCGCGCCGTCGCCGAGTTCACGGGCCACGCCGAGACCCCTGCGTACGTGCGCTCCGACGGCAGCGCCGTGGTGATCGCCACGCCCAACGCGCGCTCCCTCGAGTTCGTGTCGCTCTCGGCCGTGGGCGACGTCGCGCGCGTCTCCACGGTGCAGACCTCGCTCAACGCCGCGGCGGCCTTCGACGACGACCGCGTGGCCGCCGTCAACGCCGCGCAGCTCTTCACCGTCGACCTCCGCGGGCGCATCGCGACCCTGCCCGCGCCGCCGGGCGTGCGGCACCTCGCGTCGCAGGCGGGCACCCTCGCCTTCGCCACCGAGTCCGAGCTGCTCCTCGCCGACGCGCAGGCGCGCGTGCACACGGCCGTGCCGTTGCGCGGTCGCGCGGCGTGGGTGGCCGGCGTCGACGCGGGGCGCTTCGCGGTGGCGCTCGACGTCCCCAACGCGTCCGCCGAGGTGTGGATCGTCGAGCGCGACGGATCGGTCTCGTCGCGCACGCCCACGGCGTCGGAGACGCGCGCGCCCCTCGTCGACACCACGGGGGCGCTGCTCCTCGCGGCGCGCAACGGCGAGGTCGTTGCGATCGACGGCGACGGCCGCGAGCGCTGGCGGCTCTCGATGCACGAGACGCTGCGTCCCCCCGCTGCGCCGCTGCCTCGCGGCGGCGTCGCGATCGCCACCGAGGGCAACGCCCTCCTCTTCGTAGACGACGCCCCATGAAGGTCACCGAACTCGACTACGCGCTCCCCGAGGAGCTCATCGCCACCGTTCCTCCGCCCGAGCGCGACGCCGGCCGCATGATGGTGCTCGACCGCAAGGGCGACACCCTCACGCACGACGTCATCCGCTCGCTCCCGTCGCGCGTCCCCGATGGGGCGCTGCTGGTGGTCAACGACACGCGGGTGATCCCCGCGCGCCTGCGCGGCGCCAAGGCCACCGGAGGGCGCGTGGAGCTTCTGCTCGTGCGCGCGCTCACGGCCGACGCCCGCCGATGGACGGCCCTCGGCCGCGCCACCAAGCCCCTGCGCGACGGCACCGACGTGCGCATCGCCGACGGCTTCACCGTGCGCATCGAGGGCCGCGACGCCTCGGGCGTGCTCACCGTCACGCTCGTCACCGACGACCCCTGGCGCGCGCTCGACGCGCACGGCGAGGTGCCCCTCCCGCCGTACATGCGCCGCGCCCCCAGCGACGACGACCGCGACCGCTACCAGACCGTGTTCGCCGCGCACCCCGGCGCCGTCGCGGCTCCCACCGCGGGCCTGCACCTCACGCCGGCGCTCCTCGACGCGCTCGCGGCGAAGGGCGTCACGCGCGCGTCCGTGACGCTCCACGTGGGCCCGGGCACCTTCTCGCCCGTCACCGTCGACGACCTCGACGCCCACCCCATGCACGCCGAGTGGTACGAGGTGTCCGAGGCCAGCGCCGCCGCCATCACGCAGGCGAAGCGCGACGGGCGCCCCGTGCTCGCGGTGGGCACCACCGTGGTGCGCACGCTCGAGTCGTGGGCCGCGACGGGCGCGCTCACCGGCGACACGCGGCTGCTCATTCAGCCCGGATACACGTTTCGCATCGTGGACGCGCTGCTCACCAACCTGCACCTGCCGCGCTCGACGCTGCTCGCGCTGGTGATGGCCTTCGCGGGCGCAGACCTCACGCGAAGGGCCTACGCAGAAGCGGTTTCTGAGCGGTACCGCTTCTTCTCGTACGGCGACGCGATGCTCATCATGGGGTGAGCTATGCGCCGGCGTCGTCGCCGAAGAACTCGCCGAGCGGGAACTCGAGCGCATCGAAGGGTTCGGCACGCACCCGCTCGCCCCGCTCGGCGAGCATCACCTGCAGGTATCCCTCGTCGGTCCACCGAAAGACGCTCAGCGTCTCGGCGACGGGATCGATCAGCCAGTAGTGGGCCACGCGCGACCGGTGATAGAGCCGCATCTTGGTCACGGTGTCGTTGCTCGCGTTGGTCGGCGAGAGGAGCTCACAGATCCAGTCGGGGATCACATCGACGGGCACGACCTCCGGCATCACAGCGAGTCGCTCGCGACGCCAGCCCGCGATGTCGGGGCGTCGCACCTGACTCGCACTGAAGCGAACGAGCACCTCGGTCGCGAACCACCACCCACCGGGGCGTTCCGGCGGTCCGCCGCTGGAGCGGCGCCCGAAGGGGCCGATGAGCGTCGAGGCGACGTAGGCCTGACCGCGACCGTGGCGCCCCGACCCGCCCTCCTTCGGCACGAGCACCCCGTCGACGAGTTCGAAGCGTTCATCGTCGGGCATTGCAAGAAGGTCGTCGACGGTCGCCGGGGGCCGCGGGAGCGTGGTGGCCGCGCTGCTCATCCGCGGAGCGTAGCAGAAGGCCTTTGCGCGATGCTCATCAGGGCGGGGTAATCTCGATCGCGCCGAGCACCACCGAGCTGTCGGGCTGCGCCAGGGCCGAGGGCGGCAGGCGCGAGCCCGGCGCGAGCGTCTCCACCGTCATGTGAATCGTGAGCCGCACGGGGCGCATCTCGCGCTCCACGAAGAGCGAGATCTCGTCGCGCAGGTACTCACCGGGAATCCAGTCGGTGGTGGGATAGCGCCCCTGAATGGGAAAGTGCCGCGCGTGAAAGTGCGGCCAGATGGGCTGGCCGTCTTCGGGCGTAAACCAGATGTTGATCCAGTTGGGCTCCGCGGTGCGGCGGAGCACCTTGTAGTACAGGGTGAAGCGCACCGACGTGCCCACGGCGAAGGCGTGCGCGGGCATGTCGACGCCGAGCAGCTCGACCACGTCGCCGAAGCGGGTACGCAGCGGCACCATCGGCGTGGGCGCGCGCGGCAGGCGGGCGGCCTCGACGACGCGCGCGGTGCGGTTCGCATCGGTGCCCTCGACCCATGAGAACAGCCGGTCGCGGAGCGTGTGCGCGAGGTCGACGCGCTCGTCGAAGAGGTTGCGCAGCTGGCGCGGGTCGCGCTGGGTGTCGAAGAGCTCCCAGGTGCCGCGGCGCACGTCCCAGAGCAGGGTGTAGGGCGGCGCCCAGAGCGCCTTCTGCTCCATGGGGTAGAGCCCGTCGGGCGTGACCTCGGCGTACACGTGGTCGCGCCAGCGCGGGCTCGTGATGGGCATCGACGCGTCGACGAGGGGCGGAACGAGGCTCCGCGCGGGCATCGGCACCGAGGGCTGCAAGCCCGCGAGGTTGAGAAAGGTGGGGTGAATGTCCATCAGCGAGGCGAGCGCCGGCCGCACGCCGGGCGCGATGCCGGGTCCGCGAATGATGAGCGGAACGCGCGCGGCCTCGTCGTGCAGGTCGAGCGAGTGGTGCCACACGCCGTGCTCGTTGTGCCCCTCGCCGTGGTCGCCCATGAGGGCCACCACCATGGGGCGCTCGGGGTGCTGCGCCTGGTACCAGTCGGCGGCGTCGAGGAGGCGCTGCGCGGCGAGGTCGGCGCGCGCGATCTCTTCGTCGTAGCGGTCGACCATGCCGTGCCCGAAATCGCGCGGCTCGGTGAGGTCGCGGTCCGGGTCGTGGGGCTCCATCAGGTGGATCCAGAGAAAGAACGGCGGCTCCTTGCCCGACTGCGCGCGGATCCAGTTGGCCGCGGCGTCGACGGTGGGGTTCACGTCGTCTTTCATCCCCGTGGTCTCGTGCGACTCGTCGAAGCCCTGAAAGAACCCCTGCGTGCGGCCGAAATAGTCGGCGTTGTTGAACATCGTGGTGGCGTAGCCCGCGTCGTGGAGGCGCTCGGCCAGCGTGATGTTCGAAGCCTCGAGGGCCGGAAACTGGTTGTCGGTGCCCCAGTCGACCTGCGACGCGTAGCGGCCCGTCCAGATCGACGCGAAGGAGCGCAGCGACCGCGGCGACGTGCACCACGCGTTGGTGAAGCGCGCGGCCCCCGCGGCGAAGGCGTCGAGGTGCGGCGTGGTGGGCCGCCGGTAGCCGTAGCAGCCCATGTGATCGGGCCGCATCGCGTCGATCGACAGGAGCAAGAACGACGGCTTGCGCCCCTCGAACTCCGGCGGCACCGCGGCGAGGAGGCCGTCGCCGTCTTCGCTGTGGCGCACGGCGTCGTGGCCCGTGCAGTTCTCGTCGATGCCGTTGCCGGGAACGTCGAAGGCCCCCGGGTGAACGTGCGCGTCGCGGTCGTTGCAGTCGCCGCCGTTGAAGACGGCGCTGTACCCGTCGCGGTCGAGATCGACGGCGCGCTGCAGGCCCCGCGCGAGGTGCCGTGACACCACCGTGCGGTTGAACACCGCCGCGGCCACCGTCTGCCGCGCGCCGAAGGTAAACGCCGACAGCGCGAACATGGCCACCGACACCGCCGCGAGGGCCGCGAGCACGCGCCGCGGCAGGGCCCGACCGACGTGAAAGCGCCACGCCCCGAGGGCGGCGAGGGCCACCGCGTTGCCGACGAAGAGCGCGAGCTCGACCACGCCCGCGCCGAGGTCAACCGCCTGGAGCCACGTCCAGTTGATGGTGACGAAGCGCGCCACCTGACCCACGAGGAGCACCAGCGCCACCGACACGAAGGTGCCCGGCGACGCGAAGCGGCCGAGGGCGCGCAGCCCCCGCGCGAGGGCGGGCGCGAG
>CAISKJ010001723.1 GCA_903885885.1 uncultured delta proteobacterium | reverse complement strand
GCCGTCGACTGACACACGCCGCTCACGCAGAAGCCCGTCGCACAGTCGGCGCCCGTCGTACACGCCGCGCCGGTGCCGCGCCCCATGCCCGTCGCCGTCGACTGACACACGCCGCTCACGCAGAAGCCCGTCGCGCAGTCGGCGCCCGTCGCGCACACCGCGCCGGTGCCGCGCCCCATGCCCGCGGCCGTCGTCTGACACACGCCGCTCACGCAGAAACCGCTCACGCACTCCGACGCGGCCGCGCAGGGCGAGCCCGTCGGTCGCCCGGTGCCGCCCCCCGTGGCCTGACACACGCCGCTCACGCAGAAGCCGCTCGCGCACTCCGACGCGGCCCCGCAGGTCGCCCCGTTGCCGCGCCCCGTGCCCGTGGCCGTCGACTGACACACGTTGCCCACGCAGAAGCCGCTCGCGCAGTCCGAGGGCACCGCACACGCAGCGCCATTGCCGCGCCCCGCGCGCATCGCGCCGGCCTGACACACGCCGCTCACGCAGAAGCCGCTCGCGCACTCGACGCCCGACAGACAGACCACGCCCGTCGCGCGGCCCGCGCCCGTCGCCGTCAACTGGCACACGCCCATCACGCAGAAGCCCGTCGCGCAGTCGGCCGCGGAGGCGCACACCGAACCCACCGGGCGCCCCGTGGTGGTCGAGGCAGGGCGACACACGCCGCCCGCGCAGGTCGCGCTCGCGCACTCGCCGTCGGCGGCGCAGGTGGCGCCGTCGCCGCGGCCCGTCCCCGTCGCGCTCGACTGGCACACGCCGCCCACGCAGAACCCGCTGCCGCAGTCGGCCCCCACGCGGCACGAGGCGCCGTTGGGGCCGCCCGTGCCCCCCGGCGTCGACTGACACACGCCGCTCGCGCACGCCGCGCTCGCGCACTCCGTCGCGGCGCCGCAGGGGAGCCCGTTGGCCCGCCCCCCGCCGCGCGGCGTAGCCTGACACACGCGCACGAGACAGATCTCGCTGCCGCAGTCCGACCCGTCGCCGCAGGTGGCGCCGTTGGGGCGCCCCTCGCCGTTCGCGTGCGCCTGACACACGCCCCGGTTGCACACCCCGCTCACGCACTGCGCGCCAAGCGCGCACGAGGCCCCGTTGGCGCGGTCGCCCTGCGCGTGCTCATTGGGGTTCGCTGTTTCGCCGTTCGTGCAGGCGACGACGAGCGTCGCAGCAACCACGAGCAGGAGTCTCATCCAGGTCTTCATCGGCTACGCTCTCGGAGGTCGTAGGGGGCGGTCGTTGCGAGGCGAAGGCGACGCCTCGCGGAGCACGCCGCGGCCATCGCGCGCCGCGCGCTCCGGGCGACCGTACGCCCTCGAAGGCGCGCTTGTACACAGCGCACACCGCGTGCACCGTGCGCGTCGCGCGTTGCAGTATGCTCGCGCCGTGATGCGTCCTCTGAGCCTCCTCGCGCTGTCGCTGCTCCTCGTCGCCGCGTGCGACTCCACCCCGACGCCCGCCCTCGACGCCGGCGCCGACCGCCCCGACGGCGCCCCTGCGCCCGACGTGCAGGCCGACGCCCCGGCCGACGCGAAGACCGACGCGGGCGAAGACGCGCCCGCCGACGCCCCCCCCGCGGCGCCGCGCACCTGCGGCACGTGCCTCTACGACAGCGAGTGCGGCCCCGGCGGCCACTGCGTCGCCTTCGATCCGATGACCTTCCCCGGCGTGCGTCAGTGCCTCGTGTCCTGCCCCGCGGTAGGCGCACCGTGCGAGGCCAGCGTGCCCGCCACGTGCCGCGAAGACGAGGCCTCGGGCGACTACGTGTGCACCCCCAACGAGTCGTGCGTCCCGATGACCTCGCGGCGCGCCGTCGCGTGCCCCGCCGCGGGCTGCGCGGGCCGCTACAGCGTGTGCGCCGACCTCAACCGCGCCGACGACGTGCGCGGCCGCGCCGGCGTCGTGTGCCTGCCCCCCTGCGAGCGTGACGCCGACTGCGAAGACGGCCTGCGCCGCTGCATGCCCGTGCGCACCCGCGAGGGCGCCACCACGCGCGCCTGCGTCCCCGACGACCGCTTCGGCCCCGACGCCTGCGGGCTCAAGGCCGCCAACCCGCGCGGCATCGGCGCGCCCTGCGACGCCACCACGATGTGCCACGCCTCGCTCGAGTGCGCCACCGGCGTCGACCCGGCCCTCACCCGCGGCTTCTGCACCGCCGCGTGCACCGCCGACGACGCGTGC
>CAISKJ010001722.1 GCA_903885885.1 uncultured delta proteobacterium | reverse complement strand
GCCCGCGGCGAGGTCGACGCCACGCCCGCGGAGCACCGCGCGCGCCTCGCCAACCCGCGCACGGGCGTCACGGCGGCGAGCGTGCACGGCGCGATGATTCCCAGGGCCCTCATGAGCCCCGAGGCGCGCGCGCCGGGGTGCACCAACACCGCGGCCTGCCACGCCATCGAGGCCGACGCGTGGTCGCGCTCGTCGCACCGCTTCGCCGCGAACGGCGCCTATCGCGCCGTGGTCGAGGCCCTGGTGCGCGACGAGGGCGTCGAGAGCGCCCGCCTCTGCGCGGGCTGTCACGACCCGGTGCCCCTCCTCGCGGGCGAGATGGTGCGCGGGCGCCCGTACCCGCAGGCCAGCTCGGAGGGCGTCACCTGCGCCGTGTGCCACGCGGCGCGCCCCAGCGACGCGGCGGGCCCCGGCGCGGGCGGCGGGCGCTACCGCATCGCCGCGCCCGCGGAGATGCGCCGGCAGCTCGGCGTCACGGCCATTCAGGGCCTCATGGTGTACGACCACCTCGACGCGCACCGCGCCACGGTGAACGACGCGTACCTCCGCGACGACGCCCTCTGCGTCGCGTGCCACGACCTCGACCTCAACGGCGTCGCGCTGCGCAGCACGGGGCGCGAGTTTCAGGCGCTCGGGCTGCGCGATGCCGACGGCGCGCGGCAGTCGTGTCGGAGCTGCCACATGCCCCGGCAGCTCGAGCTCGTCGACGCCGACCACAACCCCTACGACCACGCGATGCTCTCTTCGAACATCGGCGTGGCGCGCCTCGGCGGCGACGACACGCTCGCGGCCCGCGTGCGCTTCATGGCGCAGGCCCTCCGCGTGAGCGCGCGCGTCGAGGGCGCCGCGCTGCGCGTCGAGATCACCAACCGCGGCGGCGGGCACGGGTTTCCGACGGCGCCGCGCGACCTCGTGCGCTGGTGGTTCGAAGCACGCCCCGCCGCGGCGGGCGAGGGCGCGTGGCGGCCCGTCGGGCCCGCGAGCCTCTTCCCCGAGACGCTCCGCGACCGCGGGGCGGTGCCCCTCGTGCGGCACGAGCTGTGGCGCGTGCACGCCGTCGCGCACGAGGGCGAGCGCGTGGCCCGCGGCGAGACGCGCGCGTGGACCGTCGCGCTCCCCGCGGCCGGTCCGCTCCTGGTGCGGCTGCGGTACCAGCGCGCGACGCCCGCGCTCGAGGGCGTGCTCCGCGCGCGTGGGATGCTCGTCGAGCCCGTCGAGGTGCAGCGTACGCGCGTCGAGGGCACCTAGCGGCGAGGCCGTCGCGGCGTCTTGACGCTCCGTCGCGTTCGGAGCGTTACTCGCAGGGCGATGACTTTTCGAGTGACCCTGGTCCTGCCGCACGACCCGCACGCGCCCGAGATCCAGCGGCGTCACCGCTTCCCGCCGCTGGGGCCCGCGATCGTCGCGGCCGTCGCCGCGCAGGCGGGCTTCACGCTCACCGCGGTCGACCTCGAGGAGCTCGTGTACCGCACGCCCCTCGCGGCCTCGTCAGCGGTGCTCGACGACCCCGCCGCGATGGACCGCGCGCTCGCCGGCGCGGCGGACCCCGACCTCGACGCGCTCGTCG
>CAISKJ010001721.1 GCA_903885885.1 uncultured delta proteobacterium | reverse complement strand
GGTGAAGGCGCCCGAGAAGGCCGCGGAGCCTGTCGCGGTGAAGGCGCCCGAGAAGGCCCCGGAGCCCGTCGCGGTGAAGGCGCCCGAGAAGGCCCCGGAGCCCGAGAAGGCGCCCGAACCCGTCGCGGTGAAGGCGCCCGAGAAGGCCCCGGAGCCCAAGGTCGAGAAGGCACCTGAACCCGCGGTGACGAAGCCCGCGCCCAAGGTCGAGGAGACGCGCGTGCTTGAACCCCGGCAGTCCATCCCTGCGCCGACGCATGCGCAGCCCGAGGTGGCGGCGCTCGCATCGCAGCCTCCGCGCCCCTCGCAGCCCCCTCCGGGGCCCGCGGTGGCCAAGCGCGGCATCGAGGTGTGGGACCCCATCACCCGCACCGTGAAGCACGTGGTGACCGAGCAGTCGTCGGGCCCGCGCACGACGATGGCGGCGCCCAACACGTCGCGTCCCGCGGCGATCGGCACCGATGGCCGCAGGCCGCCCTCGCGGGTGACCACGGTGTTCCCCGCGCCGCAGATGGCGGGGCGGCGGCCGGGTCCGGGCGTTCGTCCGGGCCAGGGTGGCACGTCGCAGAACTTCCGCGGCCCGTCGCGCCCCGGGATGCTCACCATGCGGCTGAGCTCGCCCTCGTCGGGTCCGTCGACGCAGGATCCGAAGCGCAAGCCGGTGATCAAGATCGAGCAGCAGATCTCGCTGCAAGAGCTCGCGCGCCGGATGAACCTCAAGGCCACCGAGGTGCTGATGAAGCTCCTCCAGCTCGGCGGCGTGGGGAAGAACATCAACTCGACGCTCGACGCTGACACCGCCACGCTGCTCGCGAGCGAGTTCGGGTTCACCGTCGAAGACGTCGCGCTCGACACCGATGCGATCATCAAGAAGGCGCTCCCGGCCGACACGGTTCAAGACCTGTCGCCCCGCCCGCCGGTGGTGACCGTGATGGGTCACGTCGACCACGGCAAGACCACCCTCCTCGACGCGGTGCTCGGCATGCGCGTGGCTGAGGGCGAGGCCGGCGGCATCACCCAGGAGGTGCGCGCCTACAAGGTGACCACGCCGCGCGGCCCCGTGGTGTTCTTCGACACGCCTGGCCACGAGGCCTTCACCGCGCTTCGTATGCGCGGCGCGAAGACCACCGACGTGGCCGTGCTCGTCGTCGCCGCCGACGACGGCGTGATGCCCACGACGGTCGAGGCGATCAACCACGCGAAGGCCGCCAAGGTGCCCATCGTGGTGGCCCTCAACAAGATCGACAAGCCCGACGCCAACCCCGACAAGGTGCTGCAGCAGCTGCTCCAGTACGATGTGATCCCGGAGGAGTTTGGCGGCACGGTGCTCGTGCGTCGCGTGAGCGCGAAGAACCGCACGGGCATCACCGAGCTGCTCGAAGACCTCGCGCTCCAGAGCGAGCTCCTCGACCTCAAGGCGAACGCCAAGAAGTCCGGCGTGGGCACCGTGTTCGAGTCGAAGCTCGACAAGGGCCGCGGCGCCGTGGCCCGCGTGCTGGTGCAAGAGGGCATCATTCGCAACGGCGACATCGTGCTCGCGGGCACGGCCTACGGCCGCATCCGCGCGATGTTCGACGACCGGGGCAAGGCGATCGACAAGGCGGGCCCGAGCACGCCCATCGAGATCCTCGGCCTCAACGAGCCCCCGACGGCGGGCGACAAGATCTACGTGTGCGCCGACGCCCGCAAGGCGCAGGAGGCCGCGGAGCAGATCAAGGCCGCTTCGAAGAAGGCGCCCGTCGACCACGGGCCCAAGTTCGACGTGGCGACGTACCTCTCGCAGAACGCCACGATCAACGTGAACGTGGTGATCAAGGCCGACGCGCAGGGCGCGGTCGAGGGCTTGAAGAAGGCCCTCACCGAGCTCAGCACGGACAAGGTGAAGGTGTCGGTGCTCCACGCCGCCGTGGGCGCCATCACCGAGACCGACGTGCAGCTCGCGGTGCCGTCGCACGCGGTGATCATCGGCTTCAACGTTCGCCCGGCCGGCAAGGCCGCGGCGGTCGCTGAAGATCAGAAGATCATCATGCGCTTCTACAACGTGATCTACGAGGCCGTAGACGACATCAAGCTCCTCATGGTGGGCCAGCTCAAGCCGACCCTCATCGAGAAGCCGCAGGGCAAGGCCGAGATCCGCCAGGTGTTCAACATCACCAAGGTGGGCATCATCGCCGGCTGCATGGTGGTCGACGGCGCGATCAAGCGCGGCGCCCTGGTGCGCCTCATCCGCGACGGCGCGGTGAAGTGGGAAGGCAAGATCGGTACGCTGCGCCGCATCAAGGACGATGTGAAGGAAGTCACGCAGGGCTTCGAGTGCGGCATCGGTCTCGACAACTCTCCGGACATGAAGCCCGGTGACATGCTCGAGGCGTACGAACTCGAGGAGGTCGCCGCGGTGCTCTGAGCCACGCGGCGCTGGCAACCAATCGGAGCTGTCGGCGGGGCAGACGCGGGGCTTTGAGGGCCCCGATTCCCGCCGACGGTTTCATCGAGCCGACGGGACACGGTCGCTGATGAAGCTCACGGGGAAGACCCGCTTTCAACTGATCGACGAGGACGGCGACGACCTCCCAGGCACCTGGGAGTTCGAATGGGTCGGCCGCGATCCCTTCGAGGTCGTCGTCGCGGCGGTCACCGAGGTCTCGGGGCGTCCGTGGAAGTGGTCCACGCGCAGGATCAGCTCGGGCAAGCTCTCGCCGCTGCGGTGCCAGGCCTTGTCGTCACGCGTGTCGGCGGTGCTCAAGAAAGAGAACCGCCCGCGCGCGGCCGAGTGCATCGCGCGGGTCATCTCGGAGGAGTTTACGCCGCGCCGCAAGGTCGACGTAAAGGCCGTCCGCGCGGTGCTCGCGCAGCTCGATCCGCCAGTGCCCGAAGACGCCGAGGAGAGCCCCGAGCTCCTGGCCGCCGTGATGCTCCGCCGCTTTCGCCGCGCCCTCAAGGCCGCGGTCGAGTGCGACGGCGGCCTCAGGGTCTCCTGGCAGGTGGAGTGACCGCTCTGCCCTCCGTTCACCGATGATCGTCGCGCTCCTCCGCGTACGCATTCACATCCCCGGCGCGCGCTCGCTCAAAGACCGTCGCGCGGTCGTGCGCAAGGCCGTCGAGCGGGTGCGCGCGCGCTACAACGTCTCGGTCGCCGAGGTGGGCGACGTCGCGCGATGGCAGGTCGCCACCCTCGCCGCGGTGATGGTCACCAGCGACCATTCGCTCGCCACCGAGGTGCTCGACAAGATCACCAGCACCATCGCCTCGTCGGTCGCGGGCGAAGCGATGGTCACAGGGCGCGAGACGCTCTTCGAAACCTACAGTGACACCGAGCCCGTGGGCGAGGCCGACGGCCTCCAGGAGAAGTTCGCCGATGGCGACGAAGAAGCGTGAGAATCATCGCGTAGACCGTGTGTCTGCGCGCGTTCAAGAGGAGCTCTCCCTGACGCTCCTGCGAGACTTCACCGACCCGCGCCTCGCCGGCGTGGTGCTCTCGCACGTCGCGATGACCGACGACCTCTCCTACGCCACGGTGTCGTTCGTGGTGATGGGCGACGGCCCCGACCTCGCGCGCGCCAAGGAGGCCGTGAAGGTGCTGCGCAAGCTCTCGCCCGCGCTGCGCGCGAAGCTCGCGGGCAAACTCGACATCCGCCGCGCCCCGGAGGTGACCTTCGAGGTCGACGCGGGCCGCGAGGCCGTCGAGCGCCTCGACAAGCTCCTGCACGAGGTCGAGACCGACCTCAAGCGCTCCGAGGCCGACAAGAAGGGCTGAGCCCGCTCAGAGCGCCACGCAGGCGCGTGCGCGGCACGTCATGCCCGCGCTGCAGCGCGTGCCGCAGGCGCCGCAGTTGTCGGGGTCGACCTCGATGTTCTTGCACTGGCCGCTGCAGTTGATCGACGGCGGCGTGCAGGTGATCACGATGGCGGCGCACGCGCCCGCGGTGCACGTCATGCCCGACGGACACACGGTGCCGCAGGTGCCGCAGTTGCTCGGGTCGCGCTGCGTGTCGACGCACGAGGCGCCGCAGCGGGTGCGACCGACCTCGCACTGACAGGTCGCGTCGCGGCACACGAGCCCGCCCGCGCAGGGGTTGCCGCAACGGCCGCAGTTGCTAGCGTCGGTGGCGGGGTTGACGCAGGCGGTGCCGCACATGAGCCGCGGCGCGAGGCACGAGCCGTCGTCGCAGAAGCCCCCCCGGCACGCGATGCCGGTCGGGCACATGACCCCGCAGGCGCCGCAGTTGAAGCGGTCGAGCTGCGTGTTGGCGCAGTAGCCGCCGCAGCGCTGCGTGACGCCGGTGCAGGCCGCCACACAGAGGCCGGTGTCGCACTCGAGGCCGGCGCCGCAGGGCCGGTCGCAGCCGCCGCAGTGCGCGTTGCTGCTGAAG
>CAISKJ010001720.1 GCA_903885885.1 uncultured delta proteobacterium | reverse complement strand
TGGCGGCGGCGACCTCGTCGGGCATGGGGGGTATCTCGACGTCGCGGGGCGCGTAGCCCGCGTGCGCCGCGAGGGCCTCGAGGGCCTCGCCCACGCGCTCGATGGGCCACGTCACCGCGGCGAGCGCGTCGCTCACGGGGCGTCTCCGTCGGCGCGCTCGACCTCGCGCAGGCGACCGCCTTCGAGGCGCGCGCGGCGCCACACGGGCGACGACCAGAGGCCGTCGCGCAGGGCGTCTTCGGCGTCGAGGAGCGCGCGGTACCGGCTCGCGGGGTCGGCCGCGAGGGCGGTCGGGTCGCCGTCTTCGATCACGCGCCCGCCCTCGATCACCAGCACGCGGGGAAAGCCCCGGGTCTCGCCCACGTCGTGCGTGATGCAGAGCAGGGTGGCGGCGCTCCAGCGCGCGCGCGCCCTCGCGAGGAGCGTGCGACGCCGCTCGCGGTCGAGGCCGCGGAAGGGCTCGTCGAGGATCACCAGGCGCGCGTCGGGGCGGAGCATTCCGCGGCCGAGGCGCACGCGCTGGCCCTCGCCGCCGGAGACGAGCGCGCCGCCCTCGCCGAGCGCGGTCTGCATCCCGTCGGGGAGGCGCTCGAGCACGCCGCGCAGGTCGCTCTCGCGCACCACCTCGCCGAAGTCGACGCCCGCGCCGAAGCGCGTGCCGTAGCGCAGGTTGTCGAGGAGCGAGCGGTTCCAGAGGTGCACCGCGGGGTCGACCCACACCGTGTGCTTGCGCAGCGTGGCGAGGCGCTCACCCTCGAGGGCCTCGCCGTCGATGAGCACGCGCCCCGACGCGGGCGTGTGCCACCCGAGGAGCACGCCCACGAGGCTCGATTTGCCCGCGCCCGAGCTCCCGACGATGGCCACGTGGCCCGCGGGCGCGAAGTCGACCGACACGTCGTCGAGCACGCCGTGGCCGCCCGCGCGCACCGTGACGTTTTCGAAGCGCACCGACACCGCCGCGTCGAGCGAGGCGCCCTCGACGGCGCTCTGGTCTTCGCGCGCGCCGAGGGGTTCGAGCAGGCGCAGGGCGACGTTGCGGTGGTCGGGGTACTGCCGCGCGAGCTGCGCGACCTCGGCGCCCAGCGCGGGGATGGTGAGCGCCCAGTACGCGAGCAGGAGCACGCTGCCCGACCCGACGGCCTCGGCGAAGGGCCCCAGGAGGAGCGACACGCTGAGCGCCATGCCCGCCACGGCCTCGAGTCCTTCGAGGCCCACGGACGCGCGTGCGAGCGCGCGGGCGGCGCGGGCCCACTCGACGAGCAGCGACTCGTGCTCGCGGCGAATGGCGCGCTCGGCCCCGTGGGTGCGCACGGCGGTGAGCCCGAGCAGCGCGTCGAGGTAGAAGCGCCCGAGGGCGCCCGCGTGCGAGCGGTAGCGCAGGTCGAGCTCGCCCAGCGGGCGCTGCACCGCGAGCGGGAGCGCCACGGAGAACAGCGCCGCCGCGAGGGCGGGCAGCGCCACGCGCGGCGCCACGAGCGCGATGCCGACGGTTGTGACCGCGAGGCCCGTCACCGCGCGCAGGAGCGCCCCCGCGAGCGGAGGCAGCGCGCGGAGCTGCTGCACGCTGTGGCTGCGGTCGGTGAGGTCGAACATCGGGCGGCTCGAGAAGTAGCGGTCGCCGAGGCGCGGAATCTTGTCGAGGAAGGCCACGCGCAGGCGGTTCTCGAGGTGCCGCCCCACGCGCAGGAGGCCGAGCGCGAGGGGGAGCTCGAGGGCCACGAGGGCCGCGAGGAACACCAGCACCGCCGCGACGCCCCACAGGCGCTGGGGCCCGTGTCCGAGCATCTTCGCGACGTCGAAGAGCGAGCGGAAGAGCACCGACTCGCCGAGCGCCGCGATCGACGCCACCACCACCGCCGCCGCGAGCACGCCGGGCGCGAGCGCGCCGTCGCCGCGCATCAGGTCGAGGAGCGTGCGCCACGTGGGCGTCGGTTCTTCGAGCAGCGCGGCCGAGAGCTCGGGCGACAGCGCGTCGAGGCCCGCGGCGGAGGGCGGCGCGCCCGCGTCGCGCGCGGCCTGCAGCCTCGCGGCGGGTCCGTCGGCCGTGAGGCCCTGCACCGACATCACCACGCAGCCGCTCAAGAGGAGCAGCGCCTCGCCGTCTTCCCCGGCCTCGGCGATGGGATGAACAACCCAGAACCGTGCAGGCAGATCGTCACATCGCACCCGGCCTTCGACCACCGGGGCCGCCGTGGCGGCGCGCACGTACACTTCGAATAGGGCCTCGCACTGCGCGCCCACGTCGAGGCCGTCGGCCTTCGCGATGGCCGTCACCGCGCGCACCGAGGCGTCGAGGGCGGCGATGGGTTGCCAGCCCTCGTCGGCGAGGGCGGCGGTGATCCACGTCTCGGGCGCGCGCACGCCGAGGTGGCGCATGCGTCGGCGCAGCGGGTCGAGGAAGGCGGGCGTCGCGGCGTGCTCGCGCCACGCGGCCGCGGGCACCGGGAGCGCGTGGTAGTAGAGCTCGTCGCGGAGCGCGGCGATGGAGACCCAGCGGCGGCCCTCGGCGGGGTCCATGAGCTGCACGTAGCCGCGGTCGTCGAAGGGGCCGCCGAGGCGGTGCACGCTCCACGCGACGACGAAGTGCGTGAGGCCGCTCGGGAGCCGCACGATGAGCAGCCCCGGCAGCGACGCCGACTCGGGGAGAAAGAGGTTGTCGACGGGCACCACGCGCTGCTCGGCGGCGAGTCCCATGCGGCACGCGACGTCTTCGAGGGCGTCGATGGAGGTGCCGTCGACGTCGGTCTGGCAGGCCTCGCGCAGGCGTCCGTACGAGACGCTCACGCGAAAGCCCTCGAACAGTGATTTCAGCGCGGCGGGGCCACAGTCCATCGCCGAGGTTTGCACCACCTCGGGCACGAACCACCGGCGCGCCGCCGCGGCCGTCACGGCGCCTCGTCGCGGCTCACGAGCTGCCCCGCCGCGCGCAGCAGAAGCACCGCCGGCGACACGCGCTCGACCTCGACCTCGACGCTGCCGGGCAGGCCGTGCTCGAGCGGGATGCGCGTCTCTCCGCGGCCCACGAGGGCGAGCTCGACGCGCACGGCCCCCTCGCGCGCCTCGGCCCCCACGGTGCGGACGCGCGCCGACACCATGCCCCACTGGGCCCACGGAAACCCGTCGAGGCGCAGCCGCGCGCGCTGGCCCGCGCGAATGCGCCCGAGCGCCGCCGTGGGCGCGAACTCCCCCACCACGCGGAGCTCGCCGTCGGGCACCACCGTGGCGAGGCGCTGCCCCACGGTGACCACCGAGCCCGGGCGCAGTTCGACGAGGGACCCGAGGCGCCCCGCGACGGGCGCGCGGATCACCCTGCGCGCCGTCGAGTGGGTGAGCGTCGCGAGGCGGGCCTGCAGCGTGGCGCGGTCGCCCTCGAGGCGCGCCACGTCGCCGCGGAGGCGCGCGAGGTCGCCGCGGCGCGCGCTCTCCCGCGATTGCCCGTCGTACTCCAACCGCGTGAGCTCGATGGCGAGGGCCTCGGCCGCGGCCGACTGGCTCTCGGCCTGTGCGCGGGCGCGCTCGGCGTCGGCGGCGGCGCCGTGCCCGAGGCCCTGGCGCCGCTCGGCGCGCACCGCCTCGGCGCGGGCGTTGGCGGCGAGGGCGCGGGACTCTTGC
>CAISKJ010001719.1 GCA_903885885.1 uncultured delta proteobacterium | reverse complement strand
CTGCGGCGGCGCCTCGTACGTTTCCGTCTCATGCGTGGGCGCGTAGCCCGAGGCGATCAGGGGGTCACGACGCGGTCCGGCGCACGGGTACCTGCCCCTGCAGCAGGGCGCCCGCCGCTGTCCGCTCATCCATCGCGACAGACAGCGTCGCGGCGGTCGAGCGACTTACCAGCGCCCCGGGTTGCACAGAGAACGCCTTTTGCGGCGTCGTGCGCTGGAGTTGTGACGGGTCGAGGTACGCCCCTTGTTCGGGGCGCTGAACGAAGTGCCCGAGCAGCGGCTGCGTGTCGCCTGCCTCCGTAGGAGGAGCGATCAAGAAGTACGCGAGTCGATCCGGAGGCCCGGGAAGCACCGCCGAGATGTTTCCACAACCAACACCATCGCCAACGATGCACGCGACAGCGAGAGCGAAAATCGCTTTCTTCTGTGCCATTTTTTACCTATTGCCTACGGCGTCAAGGGAGGTCCGCTACGAGACCGGCGCCGCGCGCGGGGCCTCGACGCACGCTCATGACCGCCGCAGGTGGCGCTCGAGCCATTGCTTCACAACGTCGAGGCGCGAGCGGTTTGCGGGGTCTGAATCGTCCACCGGCGCCGGTTTCTGCTCCGCTGGAACCGGGAGCCAATGCGCGTAGGAGGGCACCGGGGAGACGAAGGCGATGGAACCTCCCAAACGCTCGGGGTAGCGCGCAATGGTTTCGAACGCGGAGTTTGCCGACGGCCACACGTTATTCAGTGCGATACGAAACGCCCGGGCGTCTTCAAAGCGCTCGGACGGAGCCGCCGCCAGGGCTCGATGCACGACCGGCCACACCGCCCAGGGCACGTTCTCGTCGGGCTTGGGCAGCATGCCGAGGCAGTGGCGGACGAAGCCGCCGCTTGACATCTCCGCCCAGGTAAACGCTTCGCCCGGCACGGGCAACCGATGGCCCGTAAGTAGCTCGACAAGCATGACCGCGAGCGAGAACACGTCGCTCCGCGGCGTGAGCGCCGATACAGCTGCGAGGGCCGTCTCGGGCGATGCGTACACGGCCGCCGTGCGGTCTGCCGCACCGTCGCTTGCGCGATCCGTCACGACGCAGTCAAAGCTGAACCATCGCACCCTGACGAAGTGCTCGTCGTTCCATTGCCGAACCAACACATGCGCGGGATCGAGGCGACGATGCGTGACGCCGGCGGCGTGCAGGTGCACAACGCCATCGAGAATCTGATCGAACAGCGCCCGGGCCGCCGTGGCCTCCATCAGCCCCGACGGTGCGCCCATCTCCGCGAGGTGGTCACGCAGGCTGCGCTCGAAGTACGCCCTTTCGACCACGTAGAGGCCATCGTCCGTAGCAAGAAAATCGTGGGGCTCAAGCAGGCTCGCGCATTCACACAGCGCGCGCCGCTTCTGCAGCAGCGACGACATCGCCGTGAAGACCGCGTCGATCACCTCCGACGACATCGCATCGCGAGGCATACGTCGCACCGTCACCGGCACACCGGCGGGAGTGCGGGCGAGCCACACGTCGCACGGGCCGTCTCTCGCCACCAACTCGTCGAATTGATAATCGTCTAGCACCACTACCCTCGTAGCGACGATTAACTACATCCCCGCGGCGCCCACAATCACCCATCTGGGTCATGCCGCGTTGATTCTTTATGCTTTCACGGTCGCAGGCGAGGCCCCATCGAACACGGCCGCGATTGGCGGTGCCGCGAGCACCGCAGCGGCATACGCGTTTGCGGCGCCCCGCGTCACCCCGTCGGGCGCTGCTTCGCGAGCTCGTCGCGGAGCGCGCGGCGGCGCATCGCGAGGTCGACGAGCACCTTGTTGGTGAGGTCGCCCGACACCTGGGCGAGCAGCGTCTGCCGCCGCTGAATCTCCTTCTGGCGCAGGGTCATCTTCTTCTTCTCCTCGGGCACGAGGTCGGTGCGGCGGCGAAGCTCGGCGTCGACGAGCAGGGTGAGGCGGTCGAGCACCGCCTGCTGCACGACGCTGCCGTACGCGCGCACGAAGCGCTCGACGTCGACGCGATGGCGATCGAGGCGCTTGCGATAGTCTTCGATGAGCGACTTCTGAATCGCCGCCGAGGCCTTCGCGACGCGGTCCACCTTGCCGCGATCGACCTCGCGCTTCGTCACGAGGTGATTCACAAAGAGCCCCACCCCCAGCACGACCGCCGTCGACACGATCTTCACGGCGACGTTCGAGAACATCATGCCGAGGGGCGCCACCGCGACGGTGCCGAAGCGCTGCACCATGCTCGAGAGGCTCGCGGCGTTACGGCTGCCGCCCGTCGTCGGGTCGAAGACTTCCTCGGGCGCCTTCATGTCCTCGTCGGTGGAGTCGGCGAGGCCGATGCCGCCGTCGCGGTAGTGCACCGGGTCGCGACGACGTTGCGTAGGGTCGGGCACATCGTCCACATTGACGGGCGGGAGCTCGACGCTGAACGACGCGTCGAGCGGCGTCGCCACGTTCTTCACCTCCTTGTCGACAAACTTGCGCCAGCGGTCGTCGAGGAGCGCGCCGAGGTGCTTGCGCCAGCCGTCGAAGGCCGTGTGATGCCACGCGGTGTAGGCCGCCCACCACTCGGGCGTCGGCCGCACCGCGACGCGACCGTCGGGGAGGTCGACCACAACGTGCCGTAGCTTCGCCGCCTGCCGCTCCTGCTTGTCGCGCAGGGCAGTCAGGTTGTCGTCGATGCGGCGACGCCAGTCGGCGCGCTCGCCCGCGAAGCGCGTGCCCTTGAGCGCGTTGAGCTCGTTGCGCACGGCGTTCTGCGGGTCGGTGAGCAGCGCGGCCTTGATCGCGCTGGGGTCGAAGTCGACCTGGCGCGCGAGCAGCTCCTCGGCCATCGCGTCGACGCTGTCGCGAAAGTCTTTGATGTGCACCTCGGCCTCGTCGAGCCACGCGACGGCGCGGGCGGTATCGCCCGTCGGCAGCGGCGCGGCGAAGAAGCGCTCGATGTCTTCGCAGATCGCGGCGTCGAGCTCGACATCGGCCTGTGAGAAGCGCTCGAGCGCGCGCATCACCTCCGTGAGCGAAGCAAACTGCGGCGACCCCGGCGGAGGCCCCGCGGGCTTCGGGTCGGCGGGCTTGGGGGCGGGCTTCGAAGGTCCATCGGCGGCCATGGACGGCGTTGTATCGCAGACGCGCGCGCACGCGAAGCCCCCGACGGGTTGCCCATGGCGGGCGGCCCCCGCGCTGAGGCACTATCGCGCCAATGGCACTGTTGAGGTTGATGCCGGGAACACGCTTCGCACGCGAGTACGAGGTGCAGTCGTTGCTCAAAGAGGGCGGCATGGGCGCCGTGTACCGCGTCGTGCAGCAAAGCACGGGGCGGGCGCGCGCCCTGAAGATCATGCTGCCCGAGCTTCTCAACGATCCGAAGAGCCGCGAGCGCTTCGAGCATGAGGCGAGGGTCGCCGCGCGGATCGAGAGCGAGCACGTCGTCGAGGTGATCGCGGCGGGCGTCGACGAGCCCAGCGGCACCCCCTGGATGGCGATGGAATACCTCGAGGGGCAAGATCTCGATGAGGTCGTCACGGCGCGTGGCCCGATGGCCTGGGGCGAGGCGTCCGAGGTGCTCCTTCAACTCTGCGACGCGTTGGGGGCGGCGCATCGCGTAGGCGTCGTACACTGCGACCTCAAGCCCGAGAACGTCTTCGTTACACGATCGAAGGGGCGTGGGGCAGGCCTCAAGCTCAAGGTGCTCGACTTCGGCATCGCGCGGCTGGTGCAGGAGAACCGTCGCTCGGTGCAGGTCTCCACGGCGATCGGCTCGCCGCTCTTCATGGCGCCCGAGCAGGGGCGCCGCGGCCAGAGCGTGCGAGGTTCCACCGATGTGTGGGCCCTCGGGCTGGTGGCCTTCTACGTTCTCACGGGGCGCCACTACTGGCTCGCGGGCAACGTGTCGGCGGAAGAGTTCGATCTCATCGAGCAGCTCGCCGAGGTCGCGAAGAGCGAGCTCTCACCGCCCTCGCGGCGCCTCGCAGCGCTGGGCGGCGCATCCGCGTCGTTGCCCGCGGGCTTCGACGCTT
This sequence comes from uncultured delta proteobacterium, assembly GCA_903885885.1. Taxonomy (GTDB): domain Bacteria; phylum Myxococcota_A; class Polyangia; order Polyangiales; genus CAISKJ01. The sequence goes on along the minus strand of CAISKJ010001719.1, from coordinate 9,279 downwards.
GGTTCGTGCGGTGCGTCGTGCGCGACCTCGACGCGCGCTTCAAGAACGGCGACGAGGCCGGCGAAGCGCTCGAACGCCTCTTCGTTGCGCCTGCGCTGCCTGCGCCAACCTCGGCGGCGCCGCCCTTCACGCAAGGGCGCACTGCGTTTACGAGACGGCCTCGCGCAGACAACCCGCCGGCATCGTCTCCCGCGCCGCTCCCCACGCAGGCTGCGCTCCCCTCGATGGACCTCGAGGCCACCGTGGTCGAGCGCGCCACCCCCGCGGCGCAATCATGGAACCAGCCGCCAACGACCGTGCCGACGCCGTCGCAGAGGCCGGTCGCGCAGGGCATCGACACCCGTGTTGCGTTGCCCTCCATGCCGCTCGAACGGCCAGCCACAGAGATCCAATCCCCTCCATGGCCGGGCGCTTCGCCGTCGGGGCGCGCGCTCGACGCACCGCATCGCGCGACGACCGCCCAGACATCGGGAACGACAAGGTCGCGGGTCTGGCTGGGGGCCCTCGCCGGCGTCGGAGCCCTCGCGCTCGCGACCGTCATTGCTGTGTCTGCGGGAACGTCGGCTACGCAGCCCGCGGCACAGACCCCGGCTCCGGCGCCTCTCCCCGCTGCCGCGCGCGCACCGGTGGAACCTCTGCCGACGCCGCCCGTTGCGCCCTCACGGGCCGAGGCTGTCGCGGCGCCGGGCGCCGAGGCACATACGGCCCGCGGGCAAGCCACGGTGCCCACCGCGCAAGCCGCGAACGCGCCGGCGTCGGCGCCCTCGAACGACGATGGCATGACCCCCATGCAGCGCGCGGAGTCGTGCCGCACGATGTCCCTCGACGAGCCCGCCCGTAACGCGTGCACCATCAGCGCCCTCCGCGGGAAGGCCACCACCGACCGCGAACTCGTGTTCCTCGCGGCCGCGCAGCAGGCGTCGGGCCGCACGGCCGACGCCGTCCGCACCATGCGGACGTATATCCACCGCTATCCGCAGGGGCAGATGATCGCGAACTTTCAGCGGTACATCGACTCGCACCAGTAGCCCTGTCCCGGCGGTGGGGCGCAACGACGCCGCGCGTCGTGAAGCGTCGACCGCATCTACCGTCGCAAACATCTGCCGTGTTGGGAGCATGACGAGCCTCCCGTCGACGGCTCCGACGGTGATACCGTCCGCCCGGGCGGCCTTCGAGCGCGTCGCACATCCTCGAGGCCCCACGGAGAAGCATGGCAAATCTCGTAGGCAGCGTGAACGAACTCCTCCGTCGTGGCGAACACGGGCGCGAGGTGGAGAAGCTCCAGGTTGCGCTCAATCGCTTCGGCTACAACGTCAAACCCGACGGGCACTTCGGCCCCGAGACCGCCGCCGCCGTGCGGCACCTCCAGTCGCGCGCGGGCATCGCCAACGACGGCGTCGTGGGGCCCGACACCTACGCCGCCATCCAACAGCAGACCGTCGCCGAATACCGCGTCGGCGATGACTGGGCCGTCGTTCACGAGAACGCACGACATCTGGGGAGCGCCCACCACGGCGGCCACGAGCCCGTTTCCAGCGACCACGAGCCCGCGCACACCCCGTTGCGCGAGGAGTCGCGCGACAAGGACGACGACTCCACCGAGGCCGACGGCGAGCACGCGCAGGCGGCGGTCGAGCATGGGGACGCTTCGCACGAGCACGACGGCGACACGCACGAGGGCCACGACGAAGAGGACCACCCGGACGAGCTCGCGCCCGACGACGCGACGGACGACACCGCGGCGAGCGACGAGTACGTGACGCACGACGACACCGCGCACGACGACGATCCCTCCGCGCGCGACGACGACGCGATCCACGATGCGTCCGACCACGACGACGACGGCGTGTAGAAGTCCGCGCATGGCGTCGCGGCGCGCGTGCGGCGCGCGATGGGATTGTGCCAGCCGCCGTTCGCGCGCGACGCTGCCGGGCACATCGGACACGCGCCGCGTGGCTGTGTCGCGCGAAGGTCGAGGGTGTATGCGACCGTTGAGCTGCGAAGAGGTGCCCGGGGTGGTCGATGCGGAGCTGCGGCGCGCGGTGCCCTCGACGTGGCGCGTCGAGCGCAAGGGCCGGACGCGCTGGGAGGTGATCCCCGACGCGGTTGCCGCTGAGGCGGCCTGCAGCCCCCTGCGCAGCTATGAGGTCCACGCGCTCGGGCACGACGTGGTGGTTACCCACGGCAACACCGACGCCGGGGCGCTCACCGTCGAGCGCCTCGCGCGCGCCGCCACGATGATCCGCGTCGAGGTGCACCCCATCTGCGCGATCACGCTCGCCGACTGCCTGCGGCACGTGTTTGCGCGCAACGCCCCGAACGTCTACGGGTTCACCTGAGACGTCGTCGCGCGCGCGGCCCGCGCAAAAATGCGTGACCAGCCTCTTGGCTGAGCCCTAGAATTGAGAGATTGGGAGCTCGCTTACTGCGCAGTAAGCGAGCGAGATCCGCTGCGCCCCCGGGCCCTCGAGGGGGCCGTAGCCTACCAACGCGGGCGATGGTGGTGCCGGCGCGGCGTGGCCGGCTCCGCCACGGCCGGAGGGGGCGTCGGAGGCTCCGTGCGACCGGCAGGGGATGGCGTCTCTGGCACAACGTCGCGCGGGGCCGCCGGCGCCTCCACCGCGAATTCTGTCGCGTTGACGACCCGCTGAAGCAGCGGCGCCTCGCGCGCCTCGCGGTTGGCAGGAACCGACGCGTAGACGCTGTACCCGTGGCCGTTGCGCACGAACGCGCAGAGTCGCACGGCGATGCGCTCGCCCCGCTCGACCACAATGCCCGTCGATTCGACCGCCGGCTGGCCGTTGCAGACGGCATCGCGACGGACGCCCTCCGTGTAGCCCGCCAACCCGCGCACCTCGCCGTCGAGGACGCGCGTGGCGAAGGTGTGGAGGTCCGTCGAGAACGGATCGGCGATCGTGGTCAGGCCGATCTCCTCCTCGCCGCCGTCGGGCAGGAGGCGGTGCAAGACGATCGTGCCGTTGCTCGCTTCGGCGGTAAAGTCGCTGGTGAAATGCGCCACCGTGAGGCGCCCCGCGCCTTCGATGCGCTGCGAGAGCGGCGCCGCGAGGCCCTGCCTGACGGCCACCTGGGTCCGACGCGTGCTGCGCTGCTCCGAGGTCGCGAGAAAGTCGGGGTGCGCTCCGAAGGCGATCGCGGCGATGGTGAGTGCGATCCCGCCGACGAAGCCGACGCTCACGCGCGGGTCGCTGCGCACCGCCTTCTCGGGCGGGAGCAGTCCCGCGAACTGATCGGTGATCCGCGTCCAGAGCGCGTGGTGCACGGCAGTCCATTGCTGCATCGTGGCTGCGTCCTTGGCGACCGACCACTCGAGTCGGGCGACGGTGAGCCCGTCGCCGACCAGCTGCGCGTTGACCACGGTGGGGTCACACGCGATGCGCGCCCACTGCGCCGCCTGGTCGCCGTGGGCCGGGCGGTAACCCGTCGGGGGCAGCGCGCGAACCGTCGCCGCCACGCGGGCCATCACGGTGTCGTAGATCGCCGCGCGGAGGTCGCCGAAGAGCGCGGGGTCCGCGCCGATCCCTGTCGTGGCGTGGTACACCGTGCGCTCCTGGAGCGCGCGGCCCGAGAGCGCGCCGACGCTCATCACGCACAGCAGCGCGATCATCGATGCCGGCACGGCGACGAGGGCCGCCGGGAGCGAAAGCCCGTCGTCCGGGTCGGTGAACCCGATCACGGCGCCGCCCAGCGACATCAGCACCAGGATGGCGGTCACGCCGCGCAGATAGCCAATGAGCACCGAGCGGCCGTGCAGGGGGACGGAGACGCGCTGCGTCTTCCCGTCGACGTCCGTGAACTGCAGATACGAGCCCATCGGAAAGATCGGAACGAAGGCAAGATGAAAGAACCGCGTGACGACGCATGCTCCACGCAAATTCTCGATCGCGCCGACGAAGTAGGTGCCGAGTATCATCAGAGAACTTCCTTCGTTGTGCGAAGCTCAGCTTGCCGTTTCGGGGAGCAACGCGAGCGCGTCGGCGTTGACGCCGCGCAGCGAGACTTCGCGCGCGTCGGCGGCGGCGAGGTCGAGCGGGGCACGCATCGCTGAAGCCGCGATCCCCGCGAACACGAGCACGCCCCCGAGGCCCGCAAAGACACGACCTTCACCATACTCGGGGATCGATCCCACGACCGCCGCCAGACCGATGACGTGCATCACCGCCCCGCCAAGGGCCGCGAGCACGCCAGTGGCTGCGAAGGCGAAGTCTCTCCTGGTGTGACGGTCGCAGATCGACGTGATCACCATCGCTCGCTCGCGACTCACGAACAGCCCGCCGGCGAGCGCGAGCGACGCGAATGCGCCTCCCACCGCGTGTGCAGCCGAGGCGACCACCGTGATCCAGAAGCACAGTCCGACGGCGATCGCGCCGCCCCGGTAGCGTGAGAAGCCGCGACCCTCGACGTGCACGCGGTCGTCGGCCCCGCACACCATGCAACGTGCCGGCGGCGTCGCGCCGCGCCGCAGCACCATGCGATCGCCGACGCGCCGCACCGGAGGAAGCTCCCACGTGGGCGTGCCGTTCGACGCGGCGCCGAAGCCCGACGCGGGCATCACCGCAGGACCGAGCGGCTCGACCCCGGCAACGCGCGGCGACGGAGCGGTCGACGCCTCGGCGCGTGCGGGAGGCCTGCCGTAGACCATGGACTCGGGCGCGAACACCGAATGCATCGCCCCCTGTGCGGGCGCCGAGGCTCTCGGCTCGGGCGAGATTGGGGGAGGAGGTCCGTCGTGCCGGCGGCCTCCCGTTGGCGCCGCCATCGACTCGGGTTGAAACACCGACGCGACGGGCGGCATCGGTGCGCCTCTCCCGTGCCCTTGCGGTGCCGCCGCTCCGTGGGCGCCCCAGTCGCCGTCGAGCGCGCGACGTAGATCCGTCGCGTTCGCGGGACGATCCGACGGCTGCGGCGCCAACGCGCGCTCCAGAACTCCCCACACCGAGCGGCCTACGTCGGGGCGCAGCGCGGCGACGCGTTGCAACAGCGCGGCCCCCTTGCCGGCGTACACATGGCGCTCCCACGGCGCCCGGCTGTCGTCGTCGGGCAGGAGCCTCCCCGTCAGAAGCTCCACCAGCATCACGGCCAACGCGAACACGTCGCTCGCGGGGCCGACGCGCTCGCTTCCCTCAGAGGCCTGCTCCGGTGACATGTACGCATAGGTTCCGACCGTCAGCGACACCGAGCTGCCACCGCTGCCGACTCGCGCCAGGCCAAAGTCCAACACCTTGGCCTGCGTGCGCCCCTCTTCGTCGACCTCGAGCAGCACATTCTCGGGCTTGAGGTCACGATGCACGATACCGGCACGGTGCGCGGCGCCGACCCCCGCGCAGATCTGCAGCATCAGCGACCGAACCTCGTCGCGCCCTGGCCACTGCGCTCGTGCGCGATGCTGCTCGAGCCACTCGCGGAGCGTCGCGCCCTGCACGTACTCGAGCACCACGAAGGGGCGGCCTCGCCACTCGCCACGGTCGAACACCTGCAGCACGTTCGTGTGCTTCAACTGCGCGAGCACCGGCGCCTCTCGCTCGAAGCGCCTGCGCAGGTGCTCATGGTTCGCCACCTGAGCCCGCATCACCTTCAGCGCGACATCGCGGCCCAGCGATACATCACGCGCTCGCCAGACCTCCCCGAAGCTCCCTTCGCCGAGCTTTGCCTCCAGCGCGTAGCGCCCGACCACGGCAGCGCCTACGACCCAATCAGCGGTCTGCATCGGGACCACGCGTGCGTCTCACGCCAATGTTGGACGTCTCGGGAAACTTCGGTGTCATCCGATGTCACGCCCTCGTTTTGACCGCTACGCAGCGCGCCCAGACGCGCCCGCTGCATCCGTGCCAGGTATTGGCTGCGCGAAAACTAACCCGTCACCGCGCCCACGGTCACCAAGAAACGCCGCCGCGTGACTTCGGGCGAAGCGTGTACCGAAGAAGGGATACGAAATCGGTGCCGCATACCCCAAATGGGGTATTGCGGGCGAGTCGGGGATGTTGCTACGACCAACCACGTACGGCGCAGCCTGTTGTTGATGGGGCGCATCGGAGCGAGTCAGCTGCTCTGTCATCAAGCAGGCCACGGGTCGCCAGCTCTGTCCAGAAATGGCGATGTGCTTCCCGACCGTTCCGAAGAGGCAGCGTGGGGAGGCAATGACATCGAAACCAGTATGGTGATTTTTCTGGCAGTACGACGAGTCCCCAACGACCCGAGCACCCAGCGCTTCGGGATGGGAGCGAACCCGGGAACGCCGTCAGATCGCTTGATGAGCTCGATATCGACGAGGTTTGCGACCTGCGTATGCTTGATCACATCTCCGGTGCTCGCCCCGCCGATGAGTTCCCCCCCTCAGCCGAGTCGATTGGCGACGGCCTGGCCGAAGAAGGTAAAATAGTGCGTCGCGATCTTGCGAGGCCGCAGTGGTCACCCTCGCCGCGACGAAAAAATCAAGGATGTTGACCAGGATGTGGCGCTTACGCCATAAACCTTCTTGCTTCCATCGAAGCCGTTCTCCCGCCGACAGGAGCGGTCTTCAGGCTATTGCTGTGGACAATACCCAGCGAGGGCTCCCAGCCTTTCTCCTGTAGCGCTTTCCCGCGCGGGTGGTCGAGGAGCCGCTCCCTGGTAACGTCGTCACGCCATTGTTAGAACGATTTCGCGACAGCCTCCCATGGGGGAAGTTGTTTGGGAGCAAACGCCTGGAGCAGTCCGTGCGGCACTCCCAGATCATCGCGGGCACGATCGTTCTCCGATGGAAATTTGAACGGGTCGCGCAGTGCGCGCAGGGCTGGAACCGGATGTTCGATCCGTGCCCGCCCTATATCGGTCAGGCCGGTGATTTCGCGGCCACGATCGCCCGGAGATCATTCTGCCATGATCGCTCGTAACAGCTGCGCCGTCACAAGCAAACGCCCTCTCAGGAGCCGCCAATGAGTGAACGTCATCGCTGGGTCAAGCACCTCTTCGCGAGCCTGCTCTGTGCGGCATGGGCGCGTAACGGTGCGGCGCAGTCCGTCCGCCCCATCCGGCGCGTCGGTCTGCTCAACACGGTCCCGGCGGGGATCGCGCCTGTTCAGCCCACCGTGCCCCCGGTCTCGGCGGGCCGCGGTACGGTGATCGAGCCCTCGGAGCAGTCGAGCGTGATCCTGACGACGCCCGTCGCATGTACCGATACAGGCACGCAGTCGTGCGGTCATGGCGCGTGCATGGTGACTGTTCCCCGGTGCCAGAACGGGCGACCGCTTGCCTGTCAGCCGAACATGAACCAGCGGGTCCCCGAGTTCTGCGATGGGATCGACAACGACTGCGATGGGGTGATCGACAACGCGCCCAACAGTCGGGCCGTCCGCAGTGTGTGCCCCGTCGCGCCGTCGTGCGAGGCGATTCGCACCATCGCGATTGGCGCGGGCGCCGCGACGGTGCCCATCGCGCCCGCGTCGGGACGAACCTGTGCGCCGCCCTTCGCCGTGACCGCGTCGTCGCATGAACTTCAGGTGATTACGGTCGCAACGCGGATGGTGGTGGCGCTCTCGACAACGACGGGCGGCGTGCAGATGCTCGGGGCGAATCGCGCCGTGATCAACACGACCGATGGCCTCTGCGCCCCTGGAACGAGCGCAGGGGCGGCGATCGTCGAGCCGGGGACGTACGTGCTTCGCGCCACGGGCGACGGCGTGGCCGCTCGCCGCGTGCGCGTCGAGGCGGCGGTGGTGCCCGCGAGGGCCTCCGCGCCCTCAGTGGCGGCCTCGGGGCGCGTTACGATGAGCACTGCAGGTGCCGCGACAGCCCCGTTCAACTGTCGAACCGACGAAGGCGTCGACGTACGCGTGCTCATGTGTCCTCGGGGGGCGAGCGCGGTGCTCTCGGCGACGCAGGGATTCCTTGCCTCGCTCGAGGGCGTGTCGGGTGGACGCACGTGCTACACGGTAACGTCGAATGGCTCAGTGACTGCGCCTCTGCCGGGGGGCTCGCTGGTAATCGTGCGAGTCTGGCCTCGCCGCACGGAGCGCGGGCCGGCCCTTCTCGATCTTCGCTGATCGCGCGAAGCATGACACCCCAGGACCCGAGTGTGGCTGTTTGCGCCACTGTCCCACTGCCCTGGAGCCCTGGAGTTCTCTTCCCAATCGGAGCAGTTTGCGCGCATGCAGTTCACCGAGCTCGAAGAGGCTGACACTGGCGTCGAGAGTTTCCTCGATGATGTGACCGCTCCGCTTCGCAACCCTTCGCAGTGCGCGACCGCGTCGGTGTCGCCACGCGCGACGATCACGTCGTGGCCGACCGCGTAGACGTTGTGACTGCGCTGGAGACTCGAGCGCGCGCATCACCTCCGAGGGCGAAGCAAACTGCGGCTACACCGGCGGAGGCCCCGCGGGCTTCGCCGCGGCGAGCCTGCGGGCGGGCTTCGAAGTCCATCGACAGCCGTGGGCGGCGTTGTATCGCCGACGCGCGCACGCGAGGCGTCCGCCGTGTGCGCTGCCCGCGTCCACGGGAACCAGACGCGCCCGTCGACGTGATGTCGCACGAAGCCGTCGATGCCCGAATGGTACGCTGCGGGTATTCCCCGGCCTCTCCGAGGCACGCCGCCCGGCAGGGCGCACCGATCACTTGACGCGCGCGGTGCCACGAGAGGCCACTTCGACGTGCCCGCGATCTTCTCGGTGATGCTCGCCACAGTCCCTGTGGCCCGTGTGGGTGCGCCACACCCCGACAGGCTACGGGTTTTCCTGTGTCGTCGTTGTGCGCTCAGCCCGAGCGGGCCCTTTGGCCAACGGGGCCGGCTGTGAGACCGTGCGCCATGGTCCGCGCAACACAGAACGAGATCGTCTCGGCGGAAGCCGAACCCCGCCCCATCCTCACGACATCCGAGCAGAGGCTCGTCGCCGAAGCGCTTCGCCGCGCAGAAGAGACGCGCAACGTCATGGAAGACGCGCTCGTCGGCTTCGGCCGCTGGATGCTCGTGAGCGTCTTCGACGACGACGCCAGCGCCGCCCTCGAAGGCCGCAGTTCCAACGCGGTGTGGGCCGACCTCGTGCGGCGCGCGGGCGGGCCCACGCTTCGGCTCAACAAGAAGCTGCTCTACGTGGCGCTGCACATCGCGGCGCGCGACAAGCGCATCACCGACGAGGCGTGGCGCAACCTCGAGCCGGGCCGCAAGGCGCTGCTCCTCCCGCTCGGCGACGAGGGGCTCATGCGCGGCGCGGCGCAGCACGTCACGTCGCTCAAGCTCACGCAGCGGGCCACGCAGAAGTACGTCACGAGCCTCCTCGCGGAGCGCGG
>CAISKJ010001718.1 GCA_903885885.1 uncultured delta proteobacterium | reverse complement strand
GTGTCGGCGACGAGAACGCCGTCACGGCCGACGGGGCAGAGGGCTCCGGCGACCCGCTCCTCGGCCCCAACACCTCGATCGGCGGCGACACGCCGAAGCTCGAAGAAGGCGGTCCCAAGCGCCCGAAGGTGCCCCCGCGCACGATGTCCAAGGGCACGGGCAACGCCGAGGGCGTGCCCGAGTGGGCGCTGGGCGCGGGCGAGTGGTTCACGAAGAACCGCTCCAACGCCGTGACCGTTCTGCTCGCGGTGGTGGTGCTCGGCGGCGGCCTCTTCGGGTGGCGCGCGTACAGCACGGCGCGCGAGGCCCGCGCGACCGGCGCATACGCCGAGGCGCTCAAGAGCACCTTCGCCATCATTGCGGCAGAGGAGCCGGGCGCCGACGACCCGCGCCGCGACCTGCCGCGCTTTCGCACTTTCGAGGAGCGCAGCCGCGCGTCGCTCGAGAAGCTGCGCCGCGCCGAGCAGGGCAACGGCAGCGCGCGCGTGACGCCGCTCGTGCGCCTCACCGAGGCGGGCACGCTGTACCAGATGGGCCGCTACGCCGAGGCCAAGCAGCTGTACCTCTCGGTGATCGGCGCCGACCTCGCGGGCCTCGAAGGCCGCGCGCTCGAGGGCCTGGCCTTCACCCTCGAGAGCCTCAACGACCTCGACGGCGCCATGGTGCGCTACCGGGAGCTCCAGAACGCGCAAGACGGCATGTACCGTGACCAGGCGCAGTTCTATCAGGCGCGGCTCCTCATGCGCCGCAACGACAACGCCCGCGCGAAGGACGTGCTGCACGGCGTGGTCGAGCGCCTCGCGCACCCGGCCGCGAGCGACCCGACCGCGGCGTTTCAGAGCAGCCTGCGCGAGCAGTCGCTCGCCCTGCTGCGCGACATCGACCCGACCGACCCCGCGGTGGTGCAGGCCGATCGGCAGCGCGAGGCCTCGGGCCCGAGCGACTCGCACGAGCACGGCGGCCCCGGCGGCGACCCCCTGCGCGGGCTCCCGCCCGAGCTCCGCGAGCAGTTGCAGAAGGCGCTCCGCGAGCGCGGCAACGCCGGCGGCGGTCGCTGAAAGGACGCACCCGCGTGTCACGACACCTCGCGCCGCTGACGCTGCTCCTGGCGGCCTCGGCGGCCTGCTCGTCGGGCCTTCAGCTCGGCAGCCGCACGCACTGGGAGTCGAGCTCCACCGAGCCGCCGCAGGTGCGCGCCATCGCCGAGCTGCGCTGGCGGCTCCCGCTCGTGACGCTCACCGACCTCGACGCGCGCTCCCGCTCGCGCGCGCGCCCCGCCTACGATGCATCCACGGGCGTGCTCTACGTGGGCGGCCTCGACCGCGGGGTCCACGCGATCCGCGCGCGTGACGGGGCGCTCCTGTGGCGCTTTCAAACCCTGGCCCCGGTGGAGGGGACGCCCACCCTCGACCGCGGCACCGTGTACATCGGCTCGACCGACGGCGCGCTCTACGCGCTCGACGCCCGCACGGGCCAGATGCGCTGGCGCTTCGCCACCGTGGCCGAGATCATCCACGCGCCCGTCGTGGTGGGTGATTCTGTCTACTGCGTAAACGCCGACGACACGGTGTTCAGCGTCAACCGCGGCACCGGCGAGAGCCGCTGGCGCTATCGGCGCGAGCCCCCCGGAGGCATCACGGGCGGCGGCCACGCGGGGCTGCTCTACGACGGTCATCGGCTCTACACGGGCTTCTCCGACGGCCG
>CAISKJ010001717.1 GCA_903885885.1 uncultured delta proteobacterium | reverse complement strand
GCAGGCGCGCCTGCACCGCGGAGTGCAGGCGCCTGCCCCGGGACGCGGCGCTCAGCTCAGGGTGACGAGCTCGGTGACCTCGAGGCGGGCCGCGATGAGGCCGAAGAGCACGCGCGCGTGGCCCTTGCCATCGACCTCGGCGACGGTGCCCACGCGCTCGGCGAAGGGGCCGCTCTTGATCTTGACCTTGGCGCCCACGGTGACGGGCGCCGCCGACTCGACGGGCTCGCGCGCTTCGGCCTTGGGCTTCGGGGCCTTCGAGAGGCGCTCGCGGAGCTCGTCTTGCGAGCGCTCGGGGCGCGCCGCGGGGGGCGGCGCCGCGGGCTTCGGCGGGGCGCTGGGGCGCGGCGGCGGCGTGAACTTCAGCGGCTCGGCGGGGGGCGCGAGGTGCTGCACCGCGGAGTGCACCACCGCGGGGCGCGGGCGCTCGGCGAGGGCCACGCGCTCGCGCGTCTCGACCTGGGCGACCTCGCGGCGGCGCTCGATCTCGGCGAGCTGCTGCGCCTTCCACGAGGCCTCGCGGGCGGCCTCTTCGTCGACGTGGGCGAGGCGCTCGGCGCGGGCGGCCTCGACCTCGCGCTCGATGGAGACGAGGTCGTTGTCGTGCGACCACGCCACCAGGCGGTAGAGCGGGAGCAGCGCGCGGAAGGTGTCGTCGATCCACTGCGCGAGGGCGGGGCCCGTGGCGACGGCCTCGGCGCGGGGCATCGCGCGGCCGAGGAACCACCACTGGGAGGCCTCGGTGAGCGCGTCGAAGGTGGCCGCGAGGGCCGAGGCGTCGACGGTGTGGGCGGGCACCGAGTCGTGGCCCGTGACGCCCATGACGTAGTCGCTCGGGAGCGCGCGCAGCGCCTCGACGAGGGCGTCGCGGCGCGCGGGGTCTTCGCAGAGTGCGCGCACGTTGCGAACGTCGACCCACGCGTCGCCGTGGACCTTGAGCGCCACCTCGACCTGCGACGCGTCGAGGAAGAGCGCGAGGAAGGCGTGGCGGAAGTAGGGCGTCGGGTCGGTGAGCGTGGCGGCGAGCGTGCGGCCCTTGTCGAGGATCTCTTCGAGGCGCTTGCGCGCGGACTGATCGCGCCAGAAGAAGACCCACTGCGCGGTGACGCTGCGCTTGTTCCAGAGCGACGGGGTCTCTTCGCTGGCGCGCATCTCGAGGCCGAAGCCCGCGGCGTTGGCGGCCTCGCAGAGCGGACGCGTGAGCGCCAGCGCCTTCTGCTTCACCTCGACGCGCGGGCGGTTGAACGCGTTCGAGGTCGCCCTCGCCGGAAGGTATGCGTCGAAATCTGCCTCGGTAAAGCCCGCGAACTGCACGATCACGCTCCTGAATTGGGGGGCGGACCATACGCGCGTTCTCCCCAAAGGGAAACCACTCGCTTCGAGGCTCCAACGCGCACCCCGTTGGCGTTACCCTCCGCGCCCCGATCATGAGCACCGCACGCACCGTACGCGCACCCCACGGCACCGCGCTCAGCTGCAAGGGCTGGCCGCAGGAGGCCGCCTGGCGAATGATTCAGAACAACCTCGACCCCGACGTGGCCGAGCGCCCGCAAGACCTCGTGGTCTACGGCGGCACGGGCAAGGCCGCGCGCGACTGGGCGTCCTTCGACGTGATTCTCCGCGAGCTGCGCGACCTCGGCGACAACGAGACGCTGCTCGTGCAATCGGGCAAGGCCGTGGGGCGCTTTCGCACCCACGAAGACGCCCCGCGCGTGCTCATCGCCAACTCCCTCCTGGTGCCCAAATGGGCGACGTGGGAGCACTTTCGTCGCCGCGAGGCCCAGGGCCTCACCCGGTACGGTCAGATGACCGCCGGCAGCTGGATCTACATCGGCACGCAGGGCATTCTGCAGGGCACCTACGAGACCTTCGCCGAGGCCGGTCGGCAGCACTTCGACGGATCGTGGAAGGGCCGGTGGATCCTCACCGCGGGCCTCGGCGGCATGGGCGGCGCGCAGCCCCTCGCGGCCACCATGAACGGCGCCGTGTGCCTCTGCGTCGAGGTCGACCCGTCACGCGTCGAGCGTCGCCTCGCGACGCGCTACCTCGACAAGGCCACCGCCTCCCTCGACGAGGCCCTCGCGTGGGTGAAGGCCGCGTGCGCGAACGGCGAGGCCCTCTCGGTGGGCCTCGTGGGCAACGCCGCCGACGTGTACCCCGCGCTCGTGGCGCGCGGCGCGCTGCCCGATTTCGTCACCGAGCAGACCTCGGCGCACGACCCGCTGCAGGGCTACGTGCCGCCCGGGCTCACGCTCGACGAGGCCGCCGCGCTGCGCGTCGCCGACCCGACGGGCTACGTGAAGCGCGCCCGCGAGGGCATGGCCCTCGAGATTCGCGCGATGCGCGCCATGCAGGCGAAGGGCGTGTTCGCGTGCGACTACGGCAATAACATTCGGGCCGAGGCGCAGCTCGCGGGGGCCGACGACGCGTTCGAAATCCCGGGCTTCGTGCCCGCATACATTCGCCCGCAGTTCTGCACGGGGCGCGGGCCCTTTCGCTGGGTGGCGCTCTCGGGCGACCCCGCCGACATCGCCGAGACCGACCGCGCCGTGCTCGAGGCCGTGCCCGACGACCCGTCGCTGCACCGCTGGATCAAGATGGCGCAGGAGCGCGTGGCCTTTCAGGGCCTCCCCTCGCGCATCTGCTGGCTCGGGTACGGCGAGCGCGCGCGCGTGGGCAAGGTGTTCAACGACCTCGTGCGAACGGGCCGCGTGAAGGCCCCCATCGTGATCGGCCGCGACCACCTCGACTGCGGCTCCGTCGCGTCGCCGCACCGCGAGACCGAGGCCATGCGCGACGGCAGCGACGCCATCGCCGACTGGCCCATTCTCAACGCGCTCGTGAACTGCGCCGCGGGCGCCACGTGGGTGAGCGTTCATCACGGCGGCGGCGTGGGCATCGGCAACTCCATTCACGCGGGCATGGTGGTGGTGGCCGACGGCACCGACGGCGCCGAGCGCAGGCTCGCGCGCGTGCTCACCAGCGACCCGGGCATGGGCGTGATTCGCCACGTCGACGCGGGCTACGACGTTGCCACGGACTTCGCCACGCGCCACGGCGTGCACGTGCCGCACGGCGCGCGATGAGGCCTCGCGCGACGCTGCTCGTGCGGCACGCGCGCGAGATGCTCACGATGGGCGATGCGCTGCCTCCGCGCGACGCGAAGGGCACGTGGGATCCATCGCACCTCGGCCTCGTGCACGACGGCGCCGTGGCGGCCTGCGACGGGGTGATCGTCGCCGTGGGCACCACCGCCGAGGTCGAGCGCGCGGTGGAGCTCGCGCCCGACGCCGAGGTCATCGAGGCGGGCGATCGCGTGCTGGCGCCGGGCCTCGTCGACGCGCACACGCACGCGCTCTTCGCGGGCGACCGCGCGCACGAGTTCTCGCTGCGGGTGCAGGGCGCGAGCTACGCCGAGATCGCGGCCGCGGGCGGCGGCATCGCCGCATCGGTGCGAAGCCTCCGCGCGTGCTCCGATGAAGACCTCGTGGCGCTCTTGCGGGCCCGCGTGGCGCGCATGCGCTCGTACGGGGTGACCACCGTCGAGGTGAAGACGGGCTACGCGCTCGAGGCGCGTCACGAGCTTCGATGCCTCGACGCGATGGCGGCGTGCGCGGGCGTCGTGCCCACGTTTCTGCCGCTCCACGCGGTGCCGCCGGAGCTGCGCGGCGCGCCCGACGGCCGCGCGCGCTACCTCGCGAGCGTGCGCAACGCGATGCTCCCCGCGGTGGTGGCGCAGGGCAAGGCGCGCTTCATCGATGCCTACATCGACGGGCCGGGCTTCTCGGTGGCCGAGGCGCGTCCGGTGCTCGAGGCGGCGCGCGCGATGGGCCTCCGGGCGCGGCTCCACGTGGGGCAATTCGAAGACGTGGGCGGGGCCGAGCTCGCCGCCGAACTGGGCGCCGCGAGCGCCGATCACCTGGAGCACGTGTCCGATGAGGGGCTGCGCGCGATGGCCGAAGCGGGCGTGACCGCCGTGCTGCTTCCGGGCGCGGCGTTCTCCTTGGGTCAGACGCCACCGGACGCGCGGCGCATGCGCGCGCTCGGGGTGCCCGTGGCCCTCGCAACCGACTGCAATCCAGGCACGAGCCGCACGGAGAACCTCACCCTCATGGCGGCCTTCGGCGTACGGCAGATGGGCCTCACGACGGTCGAGGCGTGGCACGCGATCACCCGCGCGGCGGCTGTGTCGTTGGGTGTGTCCAATTGCGGACACCTCGCGCGCGGCGCCGCGGCCGACGTCGTGTTGTTCGATCTTGCTTCGTGGGAGGCACTGCCGTACGCGTTCGGAGGGCCTGTCGCGTCGTGGTCCTCAGCGCGTGCGCCCTCCCCTCAAGCGAGACGATTCGGAGACTCATGATAGACGACACAGAAAAGACGAAGCGCGTTCTACAGACTGCGGGATACCAGGTCTTCATTCGACAGAGCGAGTGGTGTGAGTGCTTGATCGTCTCCGACGACGATCGCTGGCTGGGCATGGGGGCCGACGCGTCGGGCGCCCTGCGTGACGCCCTCTCGCGCGCATTACCATCACGCCTCGCGCGGCAACTATTCGAACGGTACGCCGATGCGCCCAACCTCGGCACCCGCACCTCGATCGCTCCCGCCGCTGCTCCCGCCGTCGAAGCCGCCGAAGCCCCCACCGCAGCGCCGGTGCCCGCGCCAGCCGACGTCACAGTGCCCAACGCTGTGACGGTGGCCGCGCCCGAAGCCCCGCTGGCCCCCCCTCCCCCCGAGGCGCCCGTCGCGGCTGCGAAGCCCGCGCCCGCGCCGCCGCCCGAGGCGCCGCCCGTCGAGGTGCCGCGCCTCCCCTCGACGCGCGAGGTGCTCGACGAGCTCAAATCGATGCGCCGCCAGATCGAGACCGACTCCGAAGAGCTCGCGCTCGCCTCGCCGCGCCGTCAGCGCCTCGTGCTCCTGGGGTGGATCGCGCGGGCCCGCGCCGCGCAGATGGCCTACCCCGACGACGCCAAGATCGACACGGCGGTGGCCACCATCGCTCGTGTGCTCACGGGCTATTGTCAGACCTGGTGGCCCGGCTCGGTGCGCGCCCTCAAGGTCACCACGCGCCCGGAAGACGTCGTGGCCGACCTCACGATGCAGGTCGATCGCCCGCCGACCAACTGGCAAGAGGCGTGCGACATGGCCGAGCGCAACGTGCGCCAGGTCGAAGAAGACGACGAGAACCGCGGCCGCGACGGCTACGGCTGGTCCGACGTGGCGCGGCTCTCGCCGCCGCCGCGCGACGCCGACGGCATGCTGGTCGACGTGATCCGCGACGTCGAGGCGCTCTCGGGCCCCATCGGCTCGCCCGCCACGCTGCAAGAGACGCCCGAGCCGGGCAAGTTCCTCGACTGGGCGCGCAAGCTCCGGTGGGCGCGCGAGACGACGAACAACCCCATTCAGTGGGGCGCCCTCATGGGGCGCTTCCGCTTCTGGATCCGTGAGAACGCCTCGCGCTTCGGCGACGCCGCGCGCACGCTCGACCCCGACTGGAGCCCCGACCGCAGCTGGGCCGCCATTCTCGGCCTCGACCCCGAGACCATCGCGCGCAACCGCGAGATCCGCGAGCTCTTCACCAACCCCCCGAAGCCCACCGAGGAGGGCGTCGACGCGACGACCTTCAACGCGTGGCTCGCGAAGGCCCTGACATACTCTGACACGCACCTCGGCGTGATCGTGAGCGCCATGCGGCCCTTCAAAGACCACGTGCTGGCCCTCGACGCGGGCGACCTCCCGGGCGCCGACCGGCGCATGCGCAGGCGCTTCTCGAAGCTGCAGAAGGAGGTCGCGCTGCCGACGCCTTCGCAGATGCCTCCGCCGCCGGAGCCCATCGAGCCCGAGCCGCCGGAGTCGCCCTCCGATCCGTCGACCGACGCGAACGCGATCCCCGAGGCGCTGCGCGGCCCCATCGCGCGGTACACCAAGGGCAAGCGCGCGCTCTTCGTGAGCAACCGCGCCGACCCCAACCTGCAAAAGCGGTTGAAGGAAATCTTCGAGTTCGAAGACCTCGACTGGTCTGCGGGCGAAACCAAGCGCCGCCAGTCGCTGGTGGGCCCCATTCAATCGGGCTCGTACAACTTCGTGCTCGGCGCGACGGGCTTTCTCTCGCACTCCATCGACGGGCAGATCAGCCAGGCGTGCCGCAAGGGGCAGGTCCCCTACGTGCGCGTGCACCGCGGTCGCCCGCTCGCGTGCCTCCGCGCGATGGCGCGCGAGCTCGGCCTCGAAGAGCACAGCGGCCACCGCGCGTCGCTCGAAGACTGAGCCCTCCCCCCTCGCTCCCTCTCAGCTCGCGGTAAGCACCAGCCACGTCACGGTCTGACGCCGCACGCGCACCGCGTAGGGTCGCGTGAAGCGCGAGCCGCGCACGGTGACCAGGCCGTCGCCGGAGCTCGTCACGGGCACGTTGGGGAGCACCGCGAAGCCCAGCGGGCCGGTGCCCGTGCCCGAGGGCTCCATGAGGCCCGAGGCGGCGTCGTAGAGCGTCTGCGACGACTGTCCGTCGGCCTCGAGCGAAACCCCTTCGACGGAGCGCGCGCCGGCGACGCGTGACTCGCGGACCCACACCGCGATGAGCGCGCGGTCGTCGGCCTGCACGAGCCCGGCGGCGTTGAGCGACGTGCGCAGCGTGTCGTCGGTGACGGCCTGCAGGTCGACGGCGCGCGTCTCGGCGGGCACTTCGAACATCGACCCCAGGTTGCCCATGACGGGAAAGCTGGCCGCGAGCCAGAACGAGGGGAGCCCCGTGGTGGGCGACGTGGCCACGGGGGGAACGCCCGCGAGCGTGAACTCCCCTGCCCCGCCGGTGGTGGCCTCGAGCGCGGTGTCCGCGCCTGCGTCGGCGCCGTCGAGGGTGGGGAGCGCGCGGATCGTCCACCCGGTGGTGCCTGCGATGCGGGTGGTGCGCGGCGGAAGGTCTTGGAACAAGCGAAGCGTGCCCGACACGGTGAGCGCGGGCGCATCGGCGGTGCCCGCGTCGCCGGGCGTGACGCCGCTGTCGAGCGTGGGCGTCGCGCCGCCGCCGGGACCGCCGAAGATGCCGCGGCAGGGGGCACCGCCGTCGACGGGCACGCAGAGCGTAGTGTTGGTGCCGGGGCGCCCGTCGGTCGAGGAGCATCCCAGCGCGGCGGCGCCGATCGCGAGGAGGCAGAGCGTTTCGCGGAGCATAGGCCGCGAAGCTACCCCACGGTGGGTGGGGTGTCGCGAAACCGGCGGATCGACTCGGCGCGCGCGCGGAAGTAGCGCGACGCCGGGATGGCCGCGACGGTGATGAGCACCGAGATGAGCTGCGAGGTGCTGAGCCCGAGGAGGCCGCCGCGGTCGTCGTTGCGGAGCACCTCGATGAGCGCGCGCAGCACCGAGTACGTGACGAGGAAGAACAGAAACACCTGGCCGTCGTAGCGCTTGCGCGGCGTCACCACGGCGTAGGCCGCGAGGGCGATGACGAGGCACCCGATCGACTCGTAGAGCTGCGTCGGGTGCACGGGCAGCGCGGCGAAGGACTCGCTGTGGAGCTTGTGGGCCTTGAACTGCGCCTCGCTCGCGGGGCTCCACGGGGGGAAGTACGCGGCGAGGGGGCCGTGGTGCTCGACGCCGAAGCAGCAGCCCGCGAGGAAGCACCCCATGCGGCCCCACGCGAGCCCGAGGGCCACGCCGAAGCCCGCCATGTCGGCGGCCTTCAAGAAGGGAAAGCCCTCGCGGCGGAGGAAGTACACCGCGTACCCCGTGGCCCGATGAGGCCGCCGTAGTAGGTGAGCCCCCCCGCCCAGAAGGCCGCCCAGGCGAAGCAGTTGGCCTCGCGCGGGTGGCACACGCCGCGCGCCTGATCCCACAGGCCGTCGACGGTGCGATGAAGACAGTGCGAGCGCGAGATGTGCCAATCGACCTTGGAGGGATCGGTGCAGAGGTGCACGTAGTCCCAGAAGTATCCGTCGGCGATCACGTGGAGGATGCGCGAGCCCACGACGCCCGCGATGACCATGGCGAGGCCGAGGTCGATGATGACCTCGCGGTCGAGGCCGAGGCGGGCCACCTGGCGCGCGCCGACGTACGTGGCGAGCGCGAAGCCGATGGTGAGCATCGCGAAGTACGCCGGCACGTCGATGCCCAGCAGGCTGAGAATGACGGGGCGCATCGGGAGCTCCTGCGGGTGCGGTAGGAAGAGGGTGCGCGAGGCGAAGGCGGCGGCGCTACGCGGCCGCGGCGGGCTTCGACGCGGGCTTCGCGCCGGGCTTGGGGCCGATCACGTACTCGAGCAGCATGAGGCCGATGCCGACGGTGATGGCGATGTCGGCCACGTTGTAGGTGGGCCAGTGCGCGCGCGTCTTCAGGTGCATGTGAATGAAGTCGACGACGTAGCCGAGGCGCACGCGGTCGACGAGGTTGCCGATGGCGCCGCCGAGCACGAGGGGGAGCGCCCACTTCGTCGAGGTCTGCCCCTTCTCGAGGCCGCGGTAGAGGTGCACGATGAAGGCGATGGCCCCCACCGTCACGAGGAGGAAGAAGGGCCTGCGCACCGCCTCGCTCGCGCCGTGGAGGAGGCCCCACGCGCCGCCGCAGTTCTCGGCGTATTGAAAGTCGAGGTAGTCGCGCACGATGGGGATCTCGCGCACGCTCATGCGCTGCGGGAGGTAGTGCTGCAGGCCCGGCGGCGGCGAGCACAGGGGCGGCGGGTTGGGCTGCACGCGCGAGAGCGCGCCCATCGCCCAGGCCTTGCTCCAGAGGTCGAGGCCCGCGGTGACCACCGACACGCCGACGAGGAACACCCAGTCGCCCGCGGTGACGACGGGCGCGGCCGAAGCGGGCTCCTCCGCGGCGGGTGCGTCGACGGCCTTCGCGGGCGCGTCGGAGACGGCCTCCGCGGGGGCGTGGGTCTCGGTCTCGGAGGCGGGCTTGTCGTTCGCTTCGTCGCTCATAGGTCTCGTCGCTGGTGCCGTGAACGTCGCGGCGCGAGCGCGCCATTCCGTAGGGGGGCGGAGTATCACACACGACCGTGCGCCACCAGCGGGCGCCCGGCCCTGGATCACGCGCTCGTCGCGCCCGGCACCTTGCCCGCCTCGGCGTCTTCTTGCGCGCGGGCGTAGTCTTCGGGGTTGCCGATGTCGAGCCAGTAGGCGTCGTTGCGCCACGCGCTGACCCGCTCGCCGGCCGCGATGAGCCGCGTGACGAGGTCGGGGGAAATCGAGGTACTCGCCCGGCGCGATGTACGTGAGCGCGCGCGGCTCGTACACGTACACGCCCATCGACACGTCGTAGTGCATCACGGGCTTCTCCGTGTACTTCGTGACGGCGCCGTCGTCGTCGATGGCGAGCACGCCGAGGCCGAGCTTCACGGGCTTGCGGTGCACCGCCACGGTGAGCGCCGCGCCGGTGGCCTTGTGGTGCGCCACGAGGGCCTTGAAATCGAGGCCCGTGAGCAGGTCGCCGTTGCACACGAGGAAGGTCTCGTCGAGGCCCTCGATGCGCGCGAGGGGCCCCGCGGTGCCCGAGGGCTTCACGTCGCGCACGAAGCGGTACCGCGCGAGGTCGCGCAGGTCGGGGTGGCCCTCGACGTAGGCCATGATGAGCTCGGCGAGGTGGTCGACCGCGAGCACGATCTCGGTGATGCCCGAGCGCACCAGCGAGCGCACCAGGATCTCGAGCACCGCGCGGTCGCCGATGGGCACCAGGGGCTTCGGAAAGGCCACCGTGAAGGGCGCGAGGCGCCGCCCGCGACCGCCCGCAAGGATCACTGCCTTCACGCCGAATGCTCCGCCGCGCCGCTCATTGGACGCTGCGCTCTATCACCTCGACGGGTTCGTCGTCGAGCCTCGACGCACTCGCGAGAGGAAGCGCCCACGAGCGCCGGGGTGTTGTGTAGAATCACACCCTCCATG
>CAISKJ010001716.1 GCA_903885885.1 uncultured delta proteobacterium | reverse complement strand
GGCGAGGTCTACGCGAGCCTCGGAGCGCTCTCTCCGGGCGACAGCACGCGCACCGAGATCACCTACGTCGAGTGGCTCTCGCGCGACGGCGCGCAGCGCGCATACGTCTATCCTGTAGGCGATCCGGTGAACCCGCAGATCGTGGGCGAGTTCGTGCTCGACGTCGACGCGTCGCGCGCGGGCGCTCGCACCCTGCGGGCCCCCGAGGGCGCGCGCCTCGAGCCCGACCAGCACGTGCGCATGCGGCGCAGCGACTGGCGCCCGCGCGGCGACATCGTGATCGACCTCGCCGACGCGAAGGCCACCGCGACCCCCTCGGCGCGCGCGTGGCGAAGCGAGAACGCGGGCATCGACGGCTACCGGCACCTCATGGTCGACCTCTCGCTCCCGGCGCCCGCGTCGCGCGGCACCGACCTCGCGATCGTGCTCGACGAGTCGGCCGCGACCGATCCCGCCTCGCTCGAGATCGCCCGCGCCGCCGTCGACGCGATGCTCCACCAGGTGGGCCCCGACGACCGCGTGGCGCTCCTCCTCGGCGACCTCGGCGGCCACCCCGTCGAGGGCGCCGCGGGCCGCATGGAGGCCGTCACCGACGCGCGCCGCGAGGCCATCCTCGATGCCATCGCGCACGCCCGCGCGGGCGGCGCGAGCGACCTCGGGCGCATGATCGTCGACGCGCGCGCCACGCTCGACCCCGCCCGCAACGGCGCCGTGGTGTACCTCGGCGACGCGACCCCCACGGTGGGCGCGCTCGACCCCGCTCGCCTCGCCGACGAGACCGCGCGGCAGGCCCCCGACCTGCGGCTCTACGTGATCGCGCTGGGCGCGTCGAGCCACCCCGAGGTGCTTCGCCCGCTCACCGACGACGGCGGCATGACCGTGCGCGTCGAAGACCAGTCCGAGGCCGTCACGGCCGCGCACCGCGTGTGCGCGCACGCGCTCCGTCCGTGCCTGCGCGACGTGCGGGTGAACCTCGGCGACAAGGTTTCGCACCCGTTGCCGTCACGTGTACGCGCCTGGGTCGCGGGCGATCCGCTGCGCGTCGTGGGCGAGCTCACGGGCCGCTCGGCGCCGAGCGAGGTCACCATCGACGCTCGCGAGGGCGCCACCGCGCGCCGGTGGACGCTCAAGCTCGACCCGCGCGACGTGAGCGACAGCGGCGACCTCGCGCGCCGCTGGGCCCACGCGCGCATCGACGCGCTCACGCTCGCGGGCGGGGGGCGCGCCTCGGTGGCCGAGCTCGGCGCACGTTACGGTGTCGTAACCCCCGTGTCGGCGCTCGTCGTGGGGGCCGTCGAGGGCTCCTTCGCGGTGGGCGGCTTCGCGCTCGCCGAGAGCCCGTGGCCCGGCGACGACGACGCGCGCACGCTCCCGCAGCTCGGCGTCGCGCAGCGGCTCGGACCGCGCGGCGTGCAGGGCCTCGGGGGATCGCGCGAGGTGCCGATCGCCGTCGACGACGATCTGGGTTGGCAGCCGCACCGCGCGGGCGAGGGGAGGGGCATCGGCGGTCAGTCGGCGCTCGCCGCTGCGCTCGCGGCGGCCGAGCCCGCGGCCCGCGCGTGCGTCGACCACAAGCGCGCCCTGCGCCCCGGCCTCGGGGGCACGGTGAGCGTGGCGGCCACCGTCGACGCCGAGGGCCGCGTGGTCGACGCCTCGGTGTACGCGTCGTCGATGGGCGACGCCGAGACCGAGGGCTGCATCCGCCGCGCGGTGCAGGGCGTCACGGTGCCCGCGCCCGCGCTCCTGGGCGCCACGCCGGGCACGGTGCAGCGGTCGTTCGCGTACGAGGCCGTCGCCGTCGAGGGCGGTCCGTCGAGCCGCGTGTGCGCGTCGACGTCGCAGCTCCCGCGCAGCGTACGAAGGCTCCTGTGGCGCGAGCGGCTCGCTTCGCGCGGTTCGAACTGGCAAAGCGGACTCGCCGTGTGGCGCGAGGCGCTCGCGCGCTGCGAGCTGCGCTGGTGGGAAGACCGCGTCGGCCTCCTCGAGATCCTCCTCGATGCCATCACCGACCCGCAGCAGATCGTCGAGCTCCGCAACGCGCTCGACGACCCCGGCTCCATCGACTGGCTCGACGCGGCCATCGCGCGGCGCTTCGGCCCCTCATGGGTGTGGCGCGCCCATCACGCGCGCGAGGTCCTCATCGACTGGGACTCGCTCCTCACGCGCCTCGCCGCGCCGACCATCACCCCCGCGCAGAAGATCACCCTTCTGCGCGCGTACCTCGCCGTGGCCCCGCGCGACATCGACCTCCGCCTGCGCCTCCTGGCCGCCTTCGAAGAGGCCGGTCAGACCCGCGACGCGCGCGTGCTCGGCGAGCGCCTCCGCCGCGACCCGCTGGCCGATGCGCGCGTGCGCGGTCAGGTGGCCGAGCTCCTCCTCCGCGCGGGCGATCGCACCGAGGCCCTGCGCGCGTTCACCGAGATCGCCGAGTTCGCGCCCTACGACCCCTTCGCGCGCGGCCGCCTCGGAGATCTTCTTCTCACGTACGGTTGGCCCGCGGAGGCCTATCACCACTACCAGACGCTCGTGGCGCTGCGCCCCGGCGACCCCCTCCCGCTCGTGCGCGTGGCCCTCGCCGCGCTCGCTTCGGGGCACGAAGACGAAGGCCTCCGACTGCTGCGTCGCTCGGCGGAAGAGGCCGGCGGCGACGCCTCGGGCCGCATCGCGCAGGCCGTGCTCGACGCCGAGGTATCGCGCGTCGCGACGCTGCGCCCCGACGACGTCGCCGTGCGCGCGTGGCTGCGCGTGGCGACGCGCCTGCGCGCCTCGCGCGAGACCGAGGTGGCCCTCCGTTGGACCCACCCCGACCTCGGCGTCGAGCTCCTCACGCGCGCCGACGCCGAGACCGCCTACACGCCTGTGGGCGACGCGCCCGTGGCCCTCGGCGTGCGCCTGTGGTCGCCCGACACCGCGCTCGACGGCACGCACCTCGTCGTGCGCGCCCCCGTGGGCATTCGCGGCGCCCGCGTGGCCGAGGCGCGCGTGCAGATGCTCGTGCCGGGGGAGAGCGGTACGCGCCTCGTGGAGCGCGTGCTGCGCTTCGACCGCGCGCACCGGGCCTACGGCTTCGTGGTGCGCGCCGGTGCGTTCGCCGACGAAGACGTGGCGCCCGCCCAGGTGCCCGCGCTCTACGAAGTGCTCGAGTAGTTTCGGGAGGCAGAAAGAGAGAGACCGCGGCTCCCGGTGAGGGCGTCGCGGTCTCTTTCACGAGGCGGTTGGGAGCGGGGTCTCAGCTCTTCGAGGGGAGGTCGCCCAGCTGGTCGCCGAGCTTCTCCTTGATGAGGTCGCCGAGGGTCGAGCCGCGGCGGGCCGCGGGCTCACGGGCCGCCGGAGCCTCGCCGCCGCTGATGCGAACGGGCTGCTCCGTGGGCTCGGCGCGAACCACGCCCTGACGGGTGGTCAGGGTGATGCGCTTGTCGTTCGAGTCGAGCGAGAGCACCTCGGCGCGAAGGGGATCGCCGCGGCGAACCTTCTTGCCCTCGGCGAGCTCGGCGTTGAACTCGTGCGACGGGATGCAGGCCTCGATGCCCTCTTCGAGCGCCACGTAGATGCCGCCCTCGAAGGAGTTGAGCACCTTGGTCTCGACGACCTTCCCCGGGGGGTAGTCGTTGGCGATGCGCGACCAGGGGTCGTCGAAGAGCTGCTTGATGCCGAGCGAGACCTTCTTCTCGTCGTGGTTGATCGAGAGGATCACGGCCTCGACGTCGTCGTTCTTCTGGAACAGATCCGACGGGTTGACCACGCGGACCGACCACGAGAGGTCGGACTTGTGAACCATGCCGTCGACGCCGTCGCGGATGCCGATGAAGATGCCGTAGTCGGTGATCGAGCGGACCTTGCCCTGGACCTTGTCGCCGGGGTTGAAGTCACCCACGAAGAGCGTCCACGGATCGGGCTCGAGCTCCTTGATCGAGAGCGAGATGCGCTTGGCCTTCGCGTCGACCTCGAGCACCTGACACTCGATGTTGTCGCCGACGTTGAGGATGTTCTTCGGGTGCTTGACCCGCTTCGTCCACGACATCTCGCTGACGTGCACGAGGCCCTCGATGCCGGCCTCGAGCTCGACGAACGCGCCGTAGTCGGTGATCGAGACCACCTTGCCCATGACGCGCTTGCCCGGCGGGAACGCCTCTTCGGCGTGCTCCCACGGGTCTTCCATCGTCTGCTTGCGGCCGAGGGAGACGCGCTCGGTCTCGGCGTTGTACTTGAGCACCTTGACGGTGACCTTGTCGCCCACCTGGAAGAGCTCCGACGGGTGGTTGACCCGGCCGTAGCTCATGTCGGTGATGTGCAGCAGGCCGTCGATGCCGCCGAGGTCGACGAAGGCGCCGTACTCGGTGATGTTCTTGATCGTGCCCTGCACCACCATGCCCTCCTGGAGGGTCTTGAGGGTGTTGACCTTGAGCTCGTCGCGCTCCTTCTCGAGGAGCACGCGGCGCGAGAGCACGATGTTGCCGCGCTTCTTGTTGAACTTGATGACCTTGAACTGAAAGGCCTTGCCGATCAGCTGGTCGAGGTTGCGAATGGGGCGAAGGTCCACCTGCGAACCAGGCAGAAAGGCCTTCACGCCGCCGCGGATCGTTACGCTCAGGCCGCCCTTGACGCGGGCGCTGATGGTGCCTTCGATGATCTCGTCGCGCTCGCACGCGGCGGAGATCTCGTCCCACACCTTCATCTTGTCGGCCTTCTCCTTGGAGAGGAGCACCAGGCCGTTGTCGTCCTCGCGGCTCTCGACGAGAACGTCGACGCGATCACCGGGCTTGACCGTGACCTCGCCGCCCGCGCCCGTGAACTCGCTGAGGGGGATCACGCCCTCGGACTTGAACCCGATGTCCACGACCACGTTCTCCTTGCCGACGCGGAGAACGGTGCCCTGAACGATCTCTCCCTCACGCACCTGGTCCTGCTGGGCCAGGCTAGCCTCGAAGAGGGCTGCGAAGGAGTCCATGTCACCCGATTGCTGTACCTGAGTCGTATTCGTCATGCGGTTGTTCTGAGACCTGCCTTTCGAAGAAGTCCCCGGCGATACGCGGTCGGAGCCTCATGGTGCGCGCCGCCCATCACAGACCCTGAAACATGTTCGGGAGGCACCCGCGCCGCCCCGCGATCATCGCGCGGCGCGCCGGTGCGCTTGAGTTGAAGATCCCGTTTGGGTGCTGTGACGAGAGGCGCCGAGACCCCGCTCTGCGGAACCCGGAGCGAGACCCGCGCAAGTAGTCGAATTCCCCACCGATGTCAAAGCGATCCATCGGGGCCCTGCGACCGCGCCCGTTCTGCTAGTCTCCGCGACCCCGCGCGGCGTCCCTCTCGCCGCGCCGCTCGAGACCAAAGGCCCTCCGTGTCGACCGCAGCCTACACCTACGACAGCTCGTTCTTCGACCACACCACACGCGTCTCGCTCGCGTCGGCGCGCAAGGTGGTCTCCGTGGTGCAGCGCATCGTCCCCGTCGCGAGCGTGCTCGACGCGGGCTGCGCGCAGGGCGCCTGGCTCAGCGTGTGGCGCGACGCGGCCGTCGCCGACTACGCCGGCCTCGACGGCGACTACGTCGACCGCGCGCGCATGCACGTCGACCCGTCGCACTTCACCGCCCACGACCTCGCGCGGCCCTTCTCCCTCGGCCGCCGCTTCGACCTCGCGCAGAGCGTCGAGGTGGCCGAGCACCTCCCGGCCGCGCGCGCCGAGGGCTTCGTCGCCGACCTCACGGCCCACGCCGACGCCGTGCTCTTCTCCGCGGCCCCCCCCGGTCAGGGCGGCGAGAACCACATCAACGAGCAGCCCTACGCGTACTGGCGCGACCTCTTCGCCGCCCGCGGATACCACCTCTACGACTGCGTGCGCCCCCTCGTGCGCGACGACGACGCCGTCGCCCCCTGGTACCGCCACAACGCCTTCCTCTTCTTGAACGACGTCGCCGCGGCGAAGCTCAGCCCCTACGCCGCGGCGTTTCGCGTGGCCGACGACGCCCCCATCGTCGACGTGTCGTCGCCGATCTACCAGGCGCGCAAAGAGGTGATCCGTCGGCTCCCGTTCTGGGCCACGCAGCTCCTCTCGAAGGCCAAGGCCCGCGTGCTCACGGGCACGGGCTGAGCGTTTCGCCGGTTCCCATCGGGGCGCACAGCGACTACGGTGCGAGGCCGCACACCATGTCGCGTCAACCGCAACGCCCGCAGCTCTGGGCCCCCTGGCGGATGGAGTACATCCGCGGCGCCAAAGAGCAGGGCTGCATCTTCTGTAAGTACCCCGCCGAAGACGCTTCGAAGCACCGCGAGCGACTGCTGCTCTGCAAGCGCTCCGAGGCCTTCGTGATGCTCAACCGGTACCCCTTCGCCTCGGCCCACGTGATGGTCATCCCCAACCGCCACGTGAGCGACCTGTCGGAGCTCTCGCGCGACGAGCACGCCGCCCTCTTCGAACTCGTGCGCGACGCGTGCGGGGTGCTTCAAAAAGCCGTCAACGCCGAGGGCCTCAACGTGGGGCTCAACCTCGGCGCCGCGGCGGGCGCGGGCATCGCCGAGCACCTGCACGTTCACATCGTGCCGCGGTGGCGCGGCGACCTCAATTTCATGCCCGTGATCGCCGACGTGCGCGTCATGCCCGAGGCCCTCGACGCCACGTGGGCGCGGCTCGAGCCCCTGTTTCGCCCGCTCGGCGCCCCGCCCGCGCCGTAGCGCCCGAAGATGCGGTAGCCACGCGGGGCGATCCGTGCCAGTCAAAGCGCCCATATGGTCGACCGCTTCAAGGAGCCGGGCGATGCCCACGCCGCGCGGCGCAGACGGCTGATCTTCGCGTGGGTGTGCGGCAGCGTCGCGGCCCTCACGCTCTACGCGTTCCAGGCCGTGCTGCGGCCCTTCGTGCTCGGCGCGCTGCTCGCGTACGTGCTGCACCCCGTGGTGGGCGCCATGGCCCGCGTGCGCGTCGCGGGGCGCGCGCTCCCGCGCTGGGCCGCCGTGCTGATCATCTACGTCGGCCTCGTCACGAGCCTCGTGCTGGGCATCACCGCGGTGACGCCGCGCGTGGTCGTCGAGGTGCGCGACTTCGCCGCCAACGAGGTGCCCGAGATCCGTCGTCGCGCCGAGGGGGTCTGGGTGCCCACGGTGCAGCGCTGGGCGGGGCGCCTGCAGGGCGTGCTCGGCGACGGGCCCCACGACGGCCACGCCCCCGCGGCGGCCGATCAAGACGACGACGCCGACGACGGCTCGGTGCGCATCGAGGCCGCGCAGGGCGGCGGGTGGCGCGTGCAGCTCCCCAGCGACGGCGTGCAGGTCGAGCGCGTCGACGACAACCGCTACCGCGTGGTGCCCTCGCACGCGCGGCGCGGGGCCGAGCGCGGCAGCGTCGCGCGCAAGCTGCAGGCCCTCGGCGCGGGCCACCTCAGCGACATCGTGCGCGTGGGCAGCGGCATCATCGGCGGGCTCATCGGGGGCATCTTCGGGTTCTTCATGACGCTCATGGTGAGCGCGTACATGCTGGTCACCGAGGGGCAGATCTTCGGCTTCTTCCGCTCGCTCGTGCGGCCCTCGTCGCGCGCGAGCTTCGACGCGCTGCTCGACCGCCTCGACCGGGGTCTCAAGGGCGTGGTGCGCGGCCAGCTCATCATCTGCGTGGTGAACGGCGCGCTCAGCGCGGTGGGCTTCGGCCTCGCGGGGCTCAAGTACTGGCCCACGCTCGCGCTCGTGGCCACGGTGTTCTCCCTCGTGCCCATCTTCGGGTCGATCTTGAGCTCGGTGCCCGCGGTCGCCATCGGCCTCACGCAGAGCTTCGGCACGGGCCTCTTCGTGCTCGCGTGGATCCTCGGGATTCACCAGATCGAGGCCAACCTGCTCAACCCCAAGATCATGGGCGACGCGGCCAAGATCCACCCCGTGCTCGTGGTGTTCTCGCTGCTCGCGGGCGAGCACTTCTTCGGCATCCAGGGGGCGCTGCTGGCGGTGCCCGCGATGTCCATCGCGCAGAGCTTGTTCCTGCACTGGCGCGCGCACGCGCTCGACTGGGGCGACGAGGCGGCGTAGCGCCCTACGAGGCCCCGATGGAGACGAACGCGAAGGTGCACCGGCGCACGCGCGCGAGGGCGTCTTCGAGGTCGGCGAGCAGCTCGATGCCCTCGAGGTCGAAGGCCATGAGCGCCCGTCGCAGGGTGACCATGGGCTCCTCGGCCGAGGCGACGAAGCGCCGCACGGCCTCGCCCGTCGAGGGGACGAGCCACGGAGAGAGAGCCTCACGGCGGGTGCTGTCGACGGAGCTGGTGAAGGCCACCAGGGGGCCGCGCAGCGTCTCCGCCGCGCGCTCCAGCGAGTAGGCCGCGTTGCGCAGCTCGAGGGCCGCGCCCGTGCGCTGCGTGCGCGCCCACGCCGAGGCCGAGTAGAACACCAGCAGCCGGTTGCGCAGCTCGCGCACCGCGCCGCGCGCCGCGTCGAGGCACTGGTCTTCGTGCGAGAGGGCGCGCGGGGGGCGCACCGTCGACCGAAAAAGCAGGGGGGCGGAGGGGGAGTGCTGCGTGTTCATCGCCCCTGTCAACGGCGGCGCCGCAGCGGAACCCAAGGATGACGGAGAAATTTTCAGTCGAATTTGCGCCGCGACCGGCGACGGGCGACGCCGAGCGCGACCGCGCAGGCGAGCATCGCGACGGGCGACGAAGCGCGACGCGACGGGGGCACGCCCGGCGCCGTGCGACAGCCGCACCCGGGCGTCCCTTCGGGGGCAGCGCGCAGGTCGCCGTCGGGAGCCTCGGTGGGCGTGGCCGCGTCATCGTCGAGGGCCGCATCGGCCTTGGCCGCGTCGGCTTCGGGGGCGTCGGCTTCGACGGTCGCATCGGCTTCGACGGCCGCGTCGGCTTCGACGGCCGCGTCGGCGCTGGGCGACGCGTCCGTGGCCGCGTCGGCGGTCGCGGCGCGAGCGCGCACCATCACCGCGCAGCGCACCGCGGTGTCGCCGGGGCCGAACCACGTCGCGCCCTCCTGCAAGAGGCCGTAGTTCTCGGCCACCACGCGGTCGGAGGCCACGTCGGGGATGCCCAGCACGAACGAGAAGCGGCCCACTGCGCCGGGCGCGGTATCGCGGTCGACGCCCGACGGTCGGTTGCGCGCGACCCAGTTCTCGGCGTCGTAGAAGAGCCCGTCGTGGTCTCGCGGGTTGGTGGTGCCCACGCGCGTGCTCGCGACGCTCCACGTGGCCGTTCCGGTGTTGCGATACTCGACGTAGGCCACAGGGCGATCGCCGGCCGTGGCGGTCGTGGGGCACGACACGCCCACGAGCTCGGCGGCGTAGGCGGGCGCCGGAGGCGGCGGAGGAGGAGGTGGCGGCGGCGGAGGAGGAGGTGGTGGTGGCGCGCTGCCCCCGCGCACGAGGTCCATGAAGTGCGTCCAGTTCCACGCGGTGCCGCCGTTGCCGGGGTCGGTGTGGCCGCCGGCGCCGCCGCAGTTGGTGGCCGTCGTCGCGCAGGGCGCGCCGCTGCCGCTGCGCGGGATCTGGTAGTGCCCGATGATGTGCGCGCGGTCGATGGGGATGCGGTACTTGTCGCAGAGGGCCCGCGTGAGGCGCGCGCTCGCGACGTACATCGCCTCGGTGTACCAGCGCCCCGGGTCGGCGACGTAGCCCTCGTGCTCGATGCCCACGGAGTGCTGGTTGAAGTACCAGTTGCCGGCGTGCCACGCGGTGTCACCCTCGGCGACCATCTGCGTGATCTGCCCGTCGGACGAGCGGATGTTGTAGTGCGCGCTCGCCATCGCGGCGGGGTTGCGAAACCACGAGATCGAGCCCGCATAGGAGCCCTGCATCGTGTGGATCACCACGTACTGCACGGCGCTCCCGCCGCGGCCGCCGGTGTAGTTCGCCGTCGACGCGGCGGACCACAGCGCGGGGCCGTAGTCGCTGCTCGCCTGCGCGGTCTGCCCGACGCCGCCGAGCATCGACTCGACCGCGCCGAGCGAGGGCGTCGCCGCCACGCCGAGGGCCTCGCCGGTGAAGGTGGTCGCGGGCGCGACGCCGCTGCGCAGCACGTCGAACACCTGCGCCGCGTACGACACCTGGAGCCCGCGCTCGGGCAGCGCCGAGTAGCGCGCCACGGCCTCGGCCCACGTGGCGAGGTCGTTGCCATCGGCGCCCGTCTGGCGCCCGAGCTCGGCGAGCACCGCGGCGGCGCCCGCTACGTTGAGGCCCACGCTGCGCGCGAGCGCCTCGCGGTCGGCCACGCGGAGCAGCGCCTGCGCGCGCCCGAGCGTGTCGACGCCGGTGCTGCGCGCACCCGCCGTGGCGCCGCGCAGACCCAGCGAGCCCACGTCGCCGGTGCCGTGCGTGTGCGCGTCGGCGACGCTGCGCTCGGCGTCGTTGTCGTCGCGCAGCGCGGGGTTGCCGAAGCGCGTCTCCGACCACGCGATGGCCGCGAGCAGCGAGCGCGGTACGCCGTAGGCGCTCGACGCGCGGGCGATGGCCTCGGAGAGCGTCGCGGCCGACGCGAACTGCGCCGCGTCGGGCGGTGTATCGGTGGCGCAACCGCCCAGGGTGGCCGCGCAGGCGAGCCACACGAAGACCTTTCCGTGCCTCATCGCGCGCAATCAAACACCCGCAGCGCGCCCGTGTCACGCGGCCTTCCGGTGGTCACAACACCCTCCAAGCGCGCGGCGTTTGGGTACACACTCCGCGCGAAGAGGAGTCACATCGATGGCAGAGCTTCTGGATGGCAAGGCGATCGCGGCGGCGCTGCGCGCCCGCGTGGCCGCGCGCGTGGGCGATTTCGTGGCGCGCACGGGCCGTCGCCCGGGCCTCGACGTGGTGCTCGCGGGCGACGACGCGGCGTCGCAGGTGTACGTGCGCAACAAGGCCAGGGCCTGCGAAGAGGCGGGCATGCGCGGCGCGGTGCACCGACTCCCCGCGACGGTGACGCAGCAGGAGCTCCTCGCGCGCGTGGGCGAGCTCGGCGCGCGCGACGACGTCGACGGAGTTCTCGTGCAGCTCCCGCTGCCGAAGCACATCGACGAGAGCGCGGTGCTCGAGGCCGTCGACCCCGGGCGCGACGTCGACGGGTTTCACCCCTACAACGCGGGCGCGCTGCTCGCGGGTCGCCCCACGCTCGTGCCCTGCACGCCCCTCGGGTGCATGCGCATGCTCGAGCACGCGAAGGTGTCGCTCGACGGCGCGCGCGCGGTGGTGATCGGGCGCAGCAACATCGTGGGCAAGCCGATGGCGCTCCTGCTGCTCGCGCAGAACGCCACGGTGACCGTCGCGCACTCGCGCACGCGCGACCTCGCCGCGCGCTGCGCCGAGGCCGACGTGCTGGTGGCCGCGGTGGGGCGCGCGGGCCTCGTGCGCGGCGACTGGGTGAAGCCCGGCGCCGTGGTGATCGACGTGGGCATCAACCGCACCGCCGAGGGCAAGCTCACGGGCGACGTGAACTTCGACGAGGCCCGCGAGAAGGCATCGTGGATCACCCCCGTGCCCGGCGGCGTGGGCCCGATGACCATCGCGTGTCTGCTCGAGAACACCCTGCGCGCGGCGTGGCGGCGCGCGGGTCTCCCGATGGGCGAGCTCGGGCTGTAGCTCAGCCCCCGAGCACCTTCTCGATGAAGCGGTCGAGCTGGTCGAGGTCGTCCCACGCGATCTCGACGGTGCCGGCCTTGCCGCTCGCGTCGGTGCGCACCGCCACGGGCATGCCGAGCGACGACGAGAGGCGCTTCTCGAGGTCGAGAATGTTGGGGTTGCGCTTCTCCTTCTCCGGAGCCGCTTCGGCGGGCTTGTCGGCGGGCTTCTCTTTGCGGCGCGCGGCGGCCTCGGCCTGACGCACCGACCAGCCCTTCTCGACCGCGAGGCGCGCGAGGCGAACCACCTCGGCGGGCACCTCGGCGGAGAGGAGCGCGCGCGCGTGGCCCTCCGACAGCTTGTGCATGGTGACCATGTCGACCACCTCGTTGGGGAGCTGCAAGAGCCGCAGCGTGTTCGAGATGGTCGAGCGGTCCTTGCCGATGCGCGTCGCGAGGTCTTCCTGCGTCCAGCCGTGCTCTTTCAAGAGCTTCTGGTAGGCCTGCGCGGTCTCGACGGCGTCGAGGTCTTGCCGCTGGAGGTTCTCGACGAGGGCGAGCTCGAAGGCCTCCTCCGAGGTGGTCTCGCGCGTGACGACGGGCACCTCGCGCAGGCCCGCGCGCTGCGACGCGCGCCAGCGGCGCTCGCCCGCGATGATCTCGAACTGCGTGTCGTCGTCGTCGCGGCGGCGCACCACGAGGGGCTGAATGATCCCCTGCTCGGCGATGCTCCGCGCGAGGTCTTGCAGCGCCTGCTCTTCGAAGCGCTTGCGCGGCTGATCCTTGCGAGGGTGAACGCGCTCGATCGCGACCACCTGGTAGGGGCTGTCGACGCGCTTCGCCGCCGCCTGCGCGGCGTTGGAGATCGGGAGCAACGCGTCGAGGCCGCGCCCGAGAACGCGGCGCGGCTCCTTCGGGTCGGGTGCTTTGGGCTTCTTGTCGGTCATTGGAATGGTGTGAGGGTGCGCTGTGTCACGGCTGCACGCGCGCGCCGCCGCGGCTCGCCATGAGCTCCTTGGCGAACGACAGGTAGGCCTGGCAGCCCTTCGAGCCCACGTCGTAGAGCACCACGGGCTTGCCGAAGGAGGGCGCCTCGCTCAAGCGCACGTTGCGGGGCACGATGCTGTCGAAGACCCGGAAGTGCTTGCGCACCTCTTCGCCCACCTGCCGCGCGAGGTTGTTGCGCGGGTCGTACATGGTGAGCAGCACGCCCTCGATGGTGAGCCTGGGGTTGCGCGTCGCGCGCACGCGCTCGATGGTGGCCACGAGCTGCGCGATGCCCTCGAGCGCGTAGAACTCGCACTGCATCGGCACCAGCACGGCGTCGGCGGCGCAGAGCGCGTTGAGGGTGAGCAGCCCCAGCGAGGGCGGGCAGTCGATGAAGATGTAATCGAAGCGCTTGCGGGCGCGCTCGATGGCCTCGCGGAGCAAGAGCTCCCGGCGCTCCATGTCGATGAGCTCGACGTCGGCGCCCACCAGCGAGGGCGAGGCCGCGCAGAGCTTGAGGTGCGGCAGGGCCGTCGGGCGCAGCACGTCTTCGATGCGCGCGCGGCCGAGGAGCACGTCGTAGGTGCCCCGCTCGACGTCGCGCGCGGGCGAGCCGAGGCCCGAGCCCGCGTTGCCCTGCGGGTCCATGTCGATGAGCAGCGTGCGCTTCTCGGCGACCGCGAGCGACGCCGCCGCGTTCACGCTCGTCGTCGTCTTGCCGACGCCGCCCTTCTGGTTCGCGATCGCGTAGACCCTGCCCATTCCATCGCTCCAACTCGGGGCGGACGACGGCGCCCGACAATGCCCGACCTACAGGAGCCACGGTCTCTACCGCGAGCGCACCCCCCGTGGCAACGCCTCCTAGAAACGCCACAAAAAGACCTTCGAACAACCTGTCAAGGGGGATCGCCCCACGGATTTTTGACCCCCTCGCGAGGATGGATACATTGGGGGCAGATGTAGGTGCGAGTAGGAACTCCGCCGACTCTTCTAGACATTGCCTTCTATCCCGAGGATCACGACCATGAATTCCAGGTTCTATCGTTCGTTCGAGGAGTTTGCGCGTGACGAGATTCGCCCCGGCGCGAGCCGCGTGGGCTGGTCGCTCGACGACCTGGACTTCGGCTCGGAGGTTCAGAGCGAGGACTTCGCGTTCGACGACAAGGAAGACGCCGACGACGAAGACGAGGAGTAGGCCGAGGCTCGTAGGGGGCGAAAGCGACGCCGCGCGGGGGGCGCGGAGCCGTCAGTGCGG
>CAISKJ010001715.1 GCA_903885885.1 uncultured delta proteobacterium | reverse complement strand
GAAACTCCGCCCACCGGTTTACGAAAAGTGCGCAGCGCGAAGCACGGCGCGCACGAGGAGCGCGAGCTCGATCACGACCGCGGTGCCGTCGCCAGGGAGCGCGGGCGCGCGCGCGACGCCGATCACATGCGCGGGCGGCGCGACGGCGAGGGCGTAGGCCGGCTCGATGCGCGCGCGCGCGAGCTGAACGATGCGCGCCACCTCGTCGACGCGCAGGCCGAGGCGCTCGCCCTCGTGCTCGACCGCGAGGACGCGCGCGCGCGCATCGCCGAGGGCGTGGGGTTCGCCGAGCGCGGCGCGGGGGTCGAGGAGGGTGAGCACCGCGCCATGCACGAGCACGACACCGCACACGCCCGCCCCCGCGCCGGGCACCTCGGTCACCGGAGGCACAAGCACGATCTCGCGCACCTCGCCGACGGGGACGGCGTACCAGCCCACGCCCGCGCGCACGATCACGAAGCGCTCGCCGTCGTCCTCCGCGCGGGCCGCGATCGCGCGCGTCACGGCGACTCCGCGGGCGCGGCGCGGCGACCGAGCGCCTCGTCGAGCAGGGCCACCGCGTCGAGCACGAGGCCGGCGCGCTGCTCTCCGAGGTCGGCCGCTCCCGCGAACCACCGCGCGTGCGCGAGGCTCGCGCCGAGCGGCTTGACCACCACCTTGTGCTGGTCGTCGAGGGCGTCGACGGCGATCGCGGCGCGCTGCCCACCGAGCGCGATCACCACCGCGAAGAAGCGGTCACGCTCCCGTGACTCGTCGATGGTCGCGTGGCCGAAGAGCGCGTCGAGGCGACAGAGGGGCAGCGCGTGCCCACCCCGCGAGATCTCCTCGCGGCCGTCGACGCGTCGAACGTCGGAGCGCACCACGCGCAGCGCCTCGGAGACGGCCGACATGGGGAGCGCGTAGCGCCGCCCCCGCACGCCGACGAGCAGCACCGACAAGATCGCGAGGGTGATGGGGAGCGTGAGCGTGAAGCGCGTGTACGCCCCCCGCTCGGAGGCCAGGTCGACCACGCCCCCGAGGCGCGCGAGCACGGCGCGCACCACGTCGAGCCCGACGCCGCGGCCGCTGGTGTCGGTGGCCTCGTCGCGCGTGGTGAAGCCCGGTCGAAAGAGGAGGTCCATCGCTGCGCGCGCGTCGAGGGCGCGGGCGCTCTCCGCGGAGAGCATCCCGAGCGCCACGGCCCGGCGGGCGACCCGTTCGGGGTCGACGCCCGCGCCGTCGTCCTCGACCTCGACGACCACGCGCCCGCCCGACTGCCACGCGTTGATGGCGACGGTCCCTTCGGCGGGCTTCGACCGCGCGACGCGCGCCTCCGGCGCCTCGATGCCGTGGTCGATCGCGTTGCGTACGAGGTGCATGAGGGGCGCCCCCAGCTCCTCGACGATGAGCTTGTCGACGGCCGTGTCGGCGCCCGTCACCACGACGTGAACCTCGCGCCCGAGCTTGCGCGACAGCGCGCGCGCCTCGTCCGCCACGCGCGCGAGCACCTGCCCCAGCGGCACCATGCGCGCCTCGAGGAGCTCGCGCTGCATCGCCTCGAGGCTGCGACCAAAATCGCGCTGCATGCGCGCGATGTCGGCGTAGAGCGACCGCGCGTCGCCCGCGCGCGCGCGCTCCATCGTCCGCTGCAGCGACGCCCGCAGGAGCGACAGCTCGCCCACGCGCGACATCAACCCGTCGAGGCGCCCGATGTCGACGCGCACGGTGCGAAGCGCCCGCGCCGCGTCGCCCGCGTCGACCGTCGCGAGCTCCCGCGGCGACGCCACCGCGACGCGCTCGATCGATCGCCCCGCGCCGTCGAGCGCCGCGCGCAACGCGACCTCGCCCACCGACGACACCACGAGCGCGCCGAGGCCGATGCCGCCGTCGCCGAGTTCGCCGGGCGCGACCGAGATCACCTCGCCCATCGCGCCCGCGGCCGCGCGCAGCGCGTCCATCGTTGCATCGAGGGCGTCGAGCGGAGCCACCGCGCGCACGCGCCAGAGGTCCCCGCCCGCGGCGAGGCCCGCCCGCAGCCGGTGCTCCTCGTACTCGGTGAGCGAGGCGACCACCGCGGCGTCGATCGCGAGGCCCTCGCGCCCCCCCACGTGCGCTCGCTTTGCCTGGAGCTCTCGCACAATTCGCGCGGTGCGCGCGCCGTCGTCGGCCACGCCCGCGCGCACGTGATCGAGCAGCGCGGCGAGGTGCTCGAGGGCTTCGCCCAGGCGTTCGAGGGCGCGGTCGTCGAGCGGATCGCGGTCGAGGCGCACGCGATCGAGGGCGTCTTCGAGGGCGTGCGCGAGGCGTGCGAGGCCGTCGAAGCCGAAGGTGCCCGCGAGGCCCTTGAGCGTGTGCACCGCGCGAAAGAGCGCGTCGACGGCGGCGGCGTCGCGCCCGCCCCGTGCGACCAACGCCGTGAGGCGCGCGTGCGTGCCCGAGGCCTCGGCGACGAGCTCCTGCGCCTCGGCGAGAAAGTCTTCGCGCGCGCCCCCGGTGACGGCGCTCGCGTCGGGCCCGCCCATCATGGACCTACGCGGCGACGCGGAAGGGCCGCAGCGCGTCGAGCAGCGACGCGGCCGTGAAGGGCTTCACCACGTACGCGCTCGCGCCGAGCGCCATCGCGCGCTCCCGGTCGGCGTCGCGCCCCTCGGTGGTCACCATCACCACGGGCACCTCGCGGCTCGTCGGCAGACGGCGCACAAAAGCCACCAGCTCGAGCCCCGAGAGGTCGGGGAGGTTCACGTCGAGCAGGACGAGCGCAAACCCTCCGCGCGCGAGGTGCTTCAGCGCCTCGACGCCCGTCGCCGCCTCGACCACCTCGTCGACGCCGTCGGACTCCAGCGCGACGCGCATGTAGGCGCGCATCGCGGGCGAGTCCTCCACCACCAGTATCCGCTCCACGCGACGACACTACCCCAATCGGGGCCCCGTGAAAGGCCTTCTACGTGACCGCCCGCGGGAACGCCGCGCGCGCCTCGACGGGGCTCCCCGGGAGGCACAGCGGGCACGCGCAGAGGCGTCGCAGGTATCGAAACGTGTAGATCCCCGACGAGTGCCCGTCGCCCCACGTGAAGTTGAGCGCGTACGAGCCGACCTCCTCGAGGCCGTCGATCACCGCGTTGCCGCCGGGCAGATAGTGAATCTCGCCCGAGTGCCCCTGGCAGCCCGCGCAGGGGCAGTACGCGCGCAGGAGCGCGTTGGGGAGCACGCCCAGATGCCCGTCGGCCCAGTCGATCTCGACGGCGTCGCCCCCGACGGGGGCGCGCACGGCGCGGGGAGAGAACGTTCTCGGGTCTTCCATCGCGTTGCTCACTTTCGACGTCGCTATCGTGACTCGAGCGCGCGCGTCACAGCCTCGGGCCACGGCGCGCGCACGCCGAGGGTCGCCCCCATCGCGGTCACCGCCATCGCGCCGAGGGCGCAGCCCGCGTCGATCGCATCGCACGACAAGCCCGCATCGACGCGCGCCCGCTCCCACGCGACGCCGCGCGCCGCGAGGGTCGCGAGCACGCCCGCCACGAAGGCGTCGCCCGCGCCCGTCGCGTCGACCACGTCGCCCGGCGCCACGGGCACCGCGGGCCGCGCGATGCGCTCGCCTGCG